>NZ_RZOJ01000123.1:0-14842 GCF_003998845.1 Mesorhizobium sp. M4A.F.Ca.ET.022.05.2.1
GCTTCAACAGCCGGCTGGAAGCCGAGATCGCCGCGGCGGGCCGCGGCGGCAAGGACGGTCAGCTCGCGCTCATGCTGCTCGACCTCGACCGGTTCAAGGAAGTCAACGATCTGTTCGGCCATGCCGCCGGCGACGCGATGCTGCAGAAGGTGGCGCAATGCGCCTCGAGCAAACTTCGCCACGGGCAGATGCTGGCCCGCCTCGGCGGCGATGAATTCGCCATCATCGCGCCCAACCTCCCCGACCCACAGGCGGCCGGCCGTATCGCCGAGGCGGTCCTGGCCGCCATACGCGAGGAGAACCGGCTGTCGCCGGGCGGCGGCCTTGTGTCGGCCAGCATCGGCATCGCCCTCTACCCGCTGGACGCCGATGAGCAGGCGGCCCTCGTCAGCCACGCCGACACCGCGCTCTACCGCGCCAAGGCGGAGGGCAAGGACACCTATCGTTACTTCGAGGCCTCGATGGGCGCCGAGGCGCGCGACCGGCGAGTGATGGAGCACGATCTGCGCCAGGCGGTGGCGCGCGGCGAATTCCGGCTCGTCTACCAGCCGCAGAAGGAGATCAGCACCGGCAGGATGATCGGCTTCGAGGCGCTGATCCGCTGGCACCATCCCGAACATGGCGACATCTCGCCTGCCGTCTTCATCCCGGTGGCCGAGGACAGCGGCGCCATCATCCAGATCGGCGAATGGGTGCTTTCGGCCGCCTGCGAGGAAGCCGCCCGCTGGAAGAACCCGCTGATGGTCGCCGTCAATGTCTCGGCCGTGCAGCTGCACAATCCGAACTTCAGCCGCAAGGTGCATGAGGTGCTGTTGCGGTCCGGCCTGGCGCCCGGCAGGCTCGAACTCGAGATCACCGAGACGGCGCTGGTCAAGGACATGCCGCGAGCGCTGGCCACCTTGCGGCAGGTCAAGGCGCTCGGCGTCCGCGTCGCCATGGACGACTTCGGCACCGGCTATTCCTCGCTCTCCAACCTGCGCGCCTTCCCCTTCGACAAGATCAAGATCGATGGCTCCTTCATCAAGTCGGTCGACAGGAACGGTCAGGTGGCGGCCATCGTGCGCGCCGTGCTGGGACTTGGCCGTGGCCTTGGCTTGCCGGTGCTCGCCGAAGGCGTCGAGACGCTGGGCGAGCTCAGGTTCCTCGATGCCGAGGACTGCGAGATCGGGCAGGGTTTCTACCTCGGCAGGCCTGGTCCGATCGAGGCGTTCGGCGAACTGACCGGCGCGAGGGCGCCTGCGGCAGATGACGACGCCCCCGTCTCACGCGGCGGCGGCAGCATCCTGATGCTGGAACCGGCGGCCGCCCTGCGCTCAGCTTGAGGGGCCGAGCGCGGCTTCGACCAGCCGCCTGGCATCCGCTCCCGACCATTCGGCCGGGCCGTTCATATGCGCGATCAGGCAGCCCTCGCCGTCGATCAGCATGGTGACCGGCAGACCGAGCGCCAGGCCGCGCGTCTTGACGTCGTTGAACAACGCCAACGTCGGATCCCGGTAGTAGCCGAGCGTTGCGACGCCGATGTCGCTGAGGAACTTCTTCGGCTTGGTGTCGTCGCCGGTGTCGACATTGACCGCGACGACCTGGAAGCGGTCGCTGCCCATCTCCTTCTGCAGCGCGTCGAGTGCCGGCATCTCGGCGCGGCACGGCGCGCACCATGTCGCCCACAGGTTGAGCAGCAGCGTCCTGCCGGCATGGTCGGCGAGCGTCATCGGCTTGCCGTCCGGACCGTTGAAGGCGAGGCTTTTCAACGACTGCGGCGGATCGGCCGGCAATAGCGCCGCGACCTGGCCTGTCGCCTTCGCTGCGACCTTTTTGGCGCGCTCGGCTTTGGCCGCGCAGGCGGCATCGTCCTTGCCGCTGGTTGCGGCGACATCGGCGGCAGCATTGTTGCCAGAACCGCTCTCGCTGACATATACCGCGACCGCGCCCGCCAGCACGCCTGCCACCAAGGCGGCGAGGATGAGGCGTGGGGCCGGGAATAATTGTTTGCGGTCTGCCATTTTCTTCAAAACTGCTCCGGAGCACGGGTTATAGCGATGAGCGACAAGAAGGCCAGCAACCAGATGTGGGGCGGACGTTTTGCCTCGGGTCCGGCCGCGATCATGGAAGCGATCAACGCGTCGATCTCGTTCGACCGCAAACTCTATGCGCAGGACATAAGAGGTTCGATCGCCCACAGCGAGATGTTGGCTGAAACGGGCATTATTTCGGCGGCCGATCAAGATAAAATCGCTCACGGGCTGAACACGATCCTGAAAGAGATCGAGGCCGGCACATTCGAATTCTCGACCAGGCTGGAAGACATCCACATGAATGTCGAGGCGCGTCTTGCCGACCTCATCGGCCCCGCCGCCGGCCGCCTGCACACCGCCCGTTCGCGCAACGACCAGGTAGCGGTGGATTTGAGGCTCTGGGTCAAGGACGAGTGCTTCCGCGTCGCCGAGGCGCTGAAAGGGCTGATCGCGGCCTTCCTCGAGCGCGCCGAGGAGCATGCGGCGACGGTGATGCCGGGCTTCACCCACATGCAGGCGGCGCAGCCGGTGACCTTCGGCCACCACTGCATGGCCTATGTCGAGATGTTCTCGCGCGACCTGTCGCGCGTCCGCGACGCCATCGAGCGGATGGACGAGAGCCCGCTCGGCGCGGCGGCCCTTGCCGGCACCAGCTTCGCCATCGACCGCCACCAGACGGCGAAGGCACTCGGCTTCCGCGAGCCGATGCGCAATTCGCTCGACAGCGTTTCCGACCGCGATTTCGCGCTGGAGTTCCTTGCTGTTGCGGCGATCTGCGCCACCCACCTGTCGCGGCTCGCCGAGGAGATCATCATCTGGTCGACGCCACAATTCGGCTTCGTCCGGCTGTCGGACTCATTCTCCACCGGCTCCTCGATCATGCCGCAGAAGAAGAACCCCGACGCCGCCGAGCTGGTGCGCGGCAAGACCGGGCGCGTCAACGGCCATCTCGTCGGCCTTTTGACGGTGATGAAGGGCATGCCACTGACCTATGGCAAGGACATGCAGGAAGACAAGGAATCGGTCTTCGACGCCGCCGAGACGCTCGACCTGATGCTGGCGGCGATGACCGGCATGGTGCGCGACATGACCGTCAATGCCGCCGCCATGAAGAAGGCCGCCGGCTCGGGCCACGCGACCGCGACCGATCTTGCTGATTGGCTGGTGCGCACGCTCGGCCTGCCCTTCCGCGAGGCGCATCACGTCACCGGCCGCGCCGTGGCGCTGGCCGAGGACAAGAAGGTCGGGCTGGGGAAGCTTTCACTCGAGGATCTGCAGTCGATCCATCCCGGTATCACCGAGGGCCTCTTCTCCGTGCTTGCCGTGCAGAACTCGGTGAAGAGCCGCACAAGCTTCGGCGGCACGGCGCCATCGGAGGTGCGCAAGCAGATCCGCTATTGGAAAAAGCGGCTTGCCAAAGCGTGAGCCGGGCGACCGCCCGATTTGCCGGGGTGCAAAGGCCATAAATTTTCGCTAGAAGCAGGCGACGAATTTTCTCCGACGGATGGGATCGATGACCGCAAGCAGGATTTTGGTGACGCTCGCGCTGCTCGCGGCGGTGGCTACCGTCACGGCCTGCGGCCGAAGGACCGGCCTCGACACGCCTTACGAGGCGGCCGTGCAGGCGCGCAAGGATGCCGAGAAGGCGCATCAGCCCGTGCCGCCGGAGCCGGAAAAACCGGTCGAGGACAAGAAGTTCATCCTCGACCCACTGCTCTAGAGTCGGTGAGATCACCGATCTCATCGTGCTTCAACTTCCGGAACCACTCTCGTGAACCATTTCGACTATCGCGACGGCGTGCTGCATGCCGAGGACGTCGCCATACCTGACATCGCGGCACAGGTCGGCACGCCCTTCTACTGCTATTCGACGGCGACGCTGACCAGGCATTTCCGTGTCTTCAAGGAGGCTTTCGCCGGGCTCGACACGCTGGTCTGCTACGCCATGAAGGCGAACTCCAACCAGGCGGTGCTGAAGACCCTGGCGAGGCAAGGCGCCGGCGCCGACGTGGTGTCGGAAGGCGAATTGCGCCGGGCGCTTGCCGCCGGCATCCCGGCCGGCAAGATTCTGTTTTCGGGCGTCGGCAAGACCGCGCGTGAGATGGATTTCGCGCTTTCGGCCGGCATCCTCTGCTTCAACGTCGAATCCGAGCCGGAGCTTGAACTGCTCTCGGCCCGCGCCACTGCGCTCGGAAAGGTCGCGCCGGTCTCGCTGCGCATCAATCCGGACGTCGACGCCAGGACGCACAAGAAGATCTCCACCGGCAAGGCCGAAAACAAGTTCGGCATTGCATGGCAAAGGGCGCGACAAGTCTATGCCCGCGCCGCGGAACTGCCCGGCATCAGGGTCACCGGCATCGACACCCATATCGGCAGCCAGATCACCGAGCTGCAGCCTTTCGACGACGCCTTCGCGCTGCTCGTCGAACTGGTCGGCGCGCTGCGCGCCGACGGCCATTCCATCGAGCATGTCGATCTCGGCGGCGGTCTCGGCATCCCCTACCGCGTCGACAACAGTCCGCCGCCGCTGCCCGACGCCTATGCCGAGATCGTCAGGAAGCACGTCACCAAGCTCGGCCTGAAGGTGATGTTCGAGCCGGGCCGGCTGATCGTCGGCAATGCCGGCATCCTGGTCTCCGAGGTCATCTTCGTGAAGGAAGGCGACGCCAAGAACTTCCTCGTCGTCGACGCCGCCATGAACGACCTGATCCGGCCGACGCTTTACGATGCCTTCCACGACATCCGCCCCGTACTGCAGCAGCCGGCGGCAGCGCCGCGCATGACGGTCGACGTGGTCGGCCAGGTCTGCGAGACCGGCGACTTCCTGGGCCTCGATCGAGACCTGCCGCGGCTGAAGGCCGGCGATCTCATCGCCGTCGCCACTGCCGGCGCCTATGGCGCGGTGCAGGCCGGCACCTACAACACCCGGCTGCTTGTGCCGGAAGTGCTGGTCGACGGCGACCGTTTTCATGTCGTGCGCCCGCGCCAGACCTATGACGAATTGATCGGACTGGATTCGATCCCGGAGTGGCTGAGGTAGACAGGCGGCGCCACGAGTTTCATCCTGGCTGGTGTGCACAACAGCCGGCACGGTTAGGAAGCGAATTATGAGCAACCCCAGCACCATCACCCGCGAACGCATCGCCGCGACGGAGCCGCGCATCCGGCCATACGTCCGCCACACGCCGGTGCTGCGCGTCGACATGGCCGATTTCGGCAAGGCGCCTCTCGCCGTCGGCCTCAAGCTCGAATGCCTGCAGCATTCGGGTTCGTTCAAGGCGCGCGGCGCCTTTACCAACCTGCTGGAGCGTTCAGTGCCCGCGGCCGGCGTGGTCGCCGCGTCTGGCGGCAATCACGGCGCGGCGGTCGCCTATGCCGCCATGCGGCTCGGTCACAAGGCCACCATCTTCGTTCCCGAGGTAAGCCCGCCGGCCAAGCTTGCGCGCATTCGCGGCTATGGCGCCGAACTGGTCGTCGGCGGCGCGCGCTATGCCGAGGCGCTGGCCGCCAGCGAGGACTTTGCCGCAAGCACCGGCGCACTGCAGATCCATGCCTTCAACCAGGAGGAAACGCTGGTCGGGCAAGGCACACTCGGCCTCGAGATCGAGGCCGATCTGCCGGAAATAGACACGCTGCTGGTCGCCGTCGGCGGCGGCGGCCTGATCGGCGGCATCGCCGCCTGGTTCGCCGGTCGCATCAGGATCATCGCCGTCGAGCCGGAGGGCGCGCCGACGCTTTATCGCGCCTTCGAGGCAGGCCGGCCAGTCGATGCGCCAGCCGAAGGCATAGCCGCCGATTCTCTGGCACCCAAGCGCGTGGGAGAGATGATGTTCCCGATCGCCGAGGCCTATGTCGAGCGTTCGCTCCTGATCAGCGACGATGACATCGTCGCCGCGCAGAAGGCGCTCTGGGACCGGGTGCGAATCATTTCCGAGCCGGGCGGTGCCGCGGCCTTCGCGGCGGTGCTCTCCGGCCGCTACCAGCCCTCGCCGGGCGAGCGCATCGCGGTTCTGGTCTGCGGCTCCAACACCGACCCCGCAAAATTCTGACCATAAAGCGGAAAGAACGGTTCACGTTTTTGGAACCCGCCTCGCCTTTGCCGTGTTTGCTGGTACACTTCTAGTCCTGAGGTTCGGGCCATCCCGCCCGGACAGGAAGGCCGATGACGCAACGACCCACTTCCAGCGGCAATCGTGGCCTGGCCGGGCGTCTTGCCCTGAGCCGGCTGGCGACGCGGTCCTCCATGGTGGTCGAGCGTGGCTGGCCGCTGCTTTTGCCGCTGCTCATCCTTGCCGGCCTGTTCCTCAGCATCTCCTGGCTCGGCCTGTTCCCGCTTCTGCCCGACGTCGCGCGCATCGGCGTGCTGATTGTCTTCGCCATAGCCGCCCTCGCAGCGCTCTACCCGCTGAGCGTCTTCCGCTTGCCGACGGCAGCCGAGATCGACCGGCGCATCGAAGCGGCCAATGAACTGCTGCATAGCCCGGTGCAGGTGCAGACCGACCGCCCGAGCGGTCAGGAAAGCATTTTCTCGCAGGCGCTTTGGCGCGAACACCAGAAGCGCATGGCTGAACGGCTGGGCAGTCTTGGCGCCGACCGGCCGCGCGCACGCGTTCCGGAGCGCGACCGCTGGGGCCTGCGCGCCGTCGCGGCGCTGCTCCTGGTCACCGCCTTCGCCTTCTCCTTCGGTCCGTCAGGCGGCCGGATAAGCGACGGCTTCGTCGCCCGCGCCGCGCGCGACGCCGTTCCGCCGCGCATCGACGCCTGGGTGACGCCACCTGCCTATACCGGCAAGCCGCCGCTCTTCCTCACCGCCGACGCCAACCAGGCGGCCGCCACCTTCACCGTGCCGCAGGGCAGCGATGTCTCGCTGCGCGTCACCGGTGGCTCGGGCGAGGAGACGCTGAGCTTTGCCGACAAGGACGGCAATGCCCGCGCCATCGACCCGGCCGGACCGCAGGCCGCCAAGCCGGTGTCGACAGCAGCGCCAAAAGTGCGCCAGTTCACCGGCAAGCTGACCGGCGACGGCGTGCTGACGCTGAAATCAGGCGAGGACGATCTCGGCCACTGGGCCTTCGCCGTAATTCCGGACAAGCCGCCGGCGATCCGCTTTGCCGGCGAGCCCAAGCGCGCCGTTAACGGCGCCTTCGAGCTCAACTACCAGATCGACGACGACTATGGCGCGGCCTCGGCCAAGGCGGAGTTCGCGCTCGCCGACCCGCAGGCACCCAACGCGCATCCTCTCTATGGCCCGCCCGACATGCCGCTGGCGGTGCCGCGGCGTGGCGGCAAGGGCAACGCCGCCAAGACCAGCAAGGACCTGACCGAGCACGTCTGGTCCGGTGGCAGCATCAAGCTGACGCTCACCGCTACCGACGACGCCGGCCACACCGCGACCAGCGAGACCAAGACGCTGATGATGCCGGAGCGGCCCTTCGCCAACCCGCTGGCGCGCGCAGTGATCGAGCAGCGCCGCATGCTTGGGCTCGACGCCAATTCGAAGCCGCGCGTGCTCGAGCTGATGGATGCCATCACGCTGCGCCCCGAGGACACGTTCGACAACATGGCGCACTACCTCGCGATCATGAGCGCCCGCAGCCGGCTGAAGATGGCCGACAATGACGACCAGCTGCGCAATGTCGTGTCCTATCTCTGGGAAATCGCGCTCGGCATCGAGGAGGGCAATCTGTCGGCCGCCGAGCGGCGGCTGCGCCAGGCGCAGCAGGCGCTGCAGGATGCCATCAACAGGGGCGCCAGCGACGAAGAGATCGACAAGGCGATGAAGGAACTGCGCGAGGCCATGAACGAGTTCCTGCAGGAGTTCGCCGAGCGCGCCAAGCAGAACCCGAACGCGCCGCAGATGCAGCAGAACGGCCAGGAACTGCGCCAGAGCGACATCGAGAGGATGATGGACGAGATCGAGAACCTGGCCAAATCCGGCGATCGCGACCGCGCCCAGCAGTTGCTGTCGCAATTGCAGGACATGATGAACAACCTGCAGGCCGGCCGCCAGCAGCAGGGCGGCGAGCAGGACAGCGAGATGCGCCAGCAGATGGACAAGCTGGGCGAGATCATGCGGCGCCAGCAGGAGATGATGAACGACACCTTCCGCATGGACCAGATGCAGCGCGGCCAGCGCCAGCGCGGCGAGAACCGCGACGAGCAGCTCGGCGAGAACGGCGGCGGCCAGGACGAGGACAGGCCTGGCCCCGGCGAGGATCGCGACCCGCTCGCGCGTCCGAGGCAGATGACGCCGCAGGAGTTCGCCGACGCCCTGAAGCAGTTGCAGGAAGGCCAGGGCAAGCTGCAAAACGACCTCGAGCAGTTGAAGAAGGGCCTGGAAGGCATGGGCATGCAGCCCAATGAGGGATTTGGCGATGCCGGCAAGTCGATGGGCAATGCCGAGCAGGCGCTCGGCGAAGGCGACGGCGACCAGGCCGTCGGCCATCAGGGCCGCGCGCTGGAGGCGCTGCGCCGTGGCGCCAAGGACATGATGAAGCAGCTGCAGGCCATGCAGGGCGACCAGGGCGGCAGCGAGCAGGGCGGCCGCCAGCAGGATGCCGACCGCGACCCGCTCGGCCGACCGCGCGCCACGCGCGGGCCCGACGACGGCAATTCGGTGAAGGTGCCTGACGAGATCGATGTCCAGCGCGCGCGCCAGATCCTGGAAGCGATCCGGAAGCGGCTCGGCAACGCGCTCAGCCCCGACATCGAACGCAGCTATCTCGAACGGCTGCTGGAACTGAAATAGCCCGCCCCTTCCCAACGGTCGCAACGCCATGCCGAAGCTCGGTGCCGTCACTCCGATATTGCGCATATTCGACGTCGCCAAGGCGCATGAATTCTATCTCGGCTTCCTCGGCTTCGAGGTGCGGTTCGAGCACCGTTTCGACGACAGTGCGCCGCTTTACACCGGCATTGCCCGCGACGGCTGCGAGTTGCATCTGAGCGAGCATCATGGCGACGGTTCGCCGGGCTCCCATATCCGCGTCGAAGTGGCCGACATAGCGGCGCTGCATCGGGAGCTGACGGTGAAGAAATACCGCTACGCCAGGCCGGGGTTGGAAGAGACGCCCTGGGGAACGAGAGAGGTCACCGTCGACGACCCGTTCGGCAACCGTCTGACCTTCTCCGAGAGCACGCCGCCAGGGTAGGAACGGAGCCGCCACCGCCCCACCGGATTGAAGCAGCGCAAGTCAGGCGTCGAGGAGCGCGCCGGGCGTCAGCGTGAACGCCTCGCGGATGGCATTCTCCATGCTGTCGATCGCTTCGCCGGCGGCGAGCGGATTGCGGTGCAGCACGACATTGGAGGAATCGATGTCGCCGAAGCCGTCGGCGGCGGTCAGCTCGCGGCAGCCTGCCGGGATGTTGCTGCGCGAGATCGGCGCGATCGCCAGGCCGGAGGTGACGGCGAGCTTGAGGCCGCCATTGGTGTCGCTGGTGTAGGCGACGCGATAGGCAAGGCCGCGCTGTTCCAGCGACTTGATGGCGAAGTCGCGGCACCAGCCGTCACGGCTGTAGAGCGCGATCGGCACCGGCCGCTCCTCGTGCCTGTGGTGCGTCTCGGACGTCACCCAGACGGTCGGGTCGTGCATCAGCACCTCGCCGCCCGCGAGATCCTGCCATTCGAAGACAACCGCAAGGTCGAGCTCGCCGGCGGTAACCGCCGCTGTCTGCGCGCCCGAATGCGCGTAGCGCACCGTCACCTCGACCTTCGGGTGGCGCGTCGAAAACGCGCCAAGGGCGCGCGACAGTATGGCATGGCCATACTCTTCGGGAATGCCGATGCGCACCGGGCCGCCAAGCGGCGCCGCCGCCATCGACGCTGCCGTCTCGTCGAGCAGCGAAACGATGCGCCTGGCATTGCCGATCAGCTCGCCGCCGCGCCGTGTCAGCGCCACGCCGCGCGAGCCGCGCTCGAACAGGCTGTCGCCAACCATGCTCTCGAGCTTCTTCATCTGCATCGACACCGCCGACTGGGTACGGCCCGCCTGCTCCGCCGCCTTGGTGAAATTGCCGGTTTCGGCCACCGCAACGAAGGTGCGCAGGAGATCGCTGTCGAGCGTCGGCTTCATCGCATCCACCATAAGCAATTTTGATTGCTGGCATCATTCCAATTCGTTTGCAACATGTCAAACGCCGGAGGATAGTCGCCTCACCCATTGGATATGCAGCCCTTGAAACCGGCTGCGGACCAATCGAGTCCTCACTCATACCCGCTGCCTGGGAACGGTGGCGGGTTCTTTTTACCGCATGCGTCGGTTTGGGATCGCGCGAACCGGGGGGCCGAATCCTATGCAGAACAGGATGGTGCTTGGCATCCTGAGCCTTTGTCTGGGCGTGCTGGTGTTTTCGCTCCAGGATCCGCTCGTCAAGGCGGTGTCGGGCCTCTACCCGGTTACCGAGGTCATGGCGATCCGCGCTATCGTCGCCTTGCCGATCCTGATCGTTATCGTGCACGCCGATGTCGGGCTGAAAGCCCTGCTCTCGAAGCGCTTCGGCACGCTGACGCTGCGCGCCTTCATCCAGTTCGCGTCCTATACGTCCTATTATCTGGCGATCGCCGCCCTGCCGCTGGCCGACGCGGTGGCGCTCTATTTCATGGCGCCGCTGTTCATCATGGCGCTTGCCGGGCCCTATCTTGGCGAACGGGTCTCCTGGCAGACGCTGGCGACTGTCCTGATCGGTCTGCTCGGCGTCCTCGTCATGCTGCGGCCGGGCGCCGGACTGTTCGACTGGGCGGCGCTCCTGTCGCTCGGCTCCGCCTTCCTCTACGGCCTCTCGCAGCTGATGGCCCGCAAGATAAGCGACACCGAATCCTCCACCGTCATGGCGTTCTACCAGAACGGCGCCTACCTGACCGGTGCGCTGCTCGTCGCCGGCCTGTTCCGGCTTGCCGGGATAGAGCACGCCGTCCACCCCAGCCTCGAATTCCTGGTGCGGCCCTGGATCTGGCCGGCATTGCCCGACCTTCTCAAGATGGCGGCCTGCGGCTTCGTCGCCTCGGCCGGCATGATCCTGCTGTCGCAGGCCTACCGGCTTGCGCAGGCCAACCGCGTCGCCACTTTTGAATATACCGGCATCATCTGGTCGCCGCTGTGGGGCTTCCTGTTCTTCGCCGAGGTGCCACACTCGGCGACCGTGCTGGGTGCCACCCTTATCATTGGCGCCGGCCTGCTTGCCTTCCGCACCGAGCGGCTAAGAGCAGCTCCGCCGTTGCTCGTGCCGACAGGCGACACGGCGTGATCGCCGACCACCGCGACGTGAACGCAATGCGATTCCTGGACTATCGTGCCGGGCGGGCCTCCGGCGCGGAACCTCAGGCGAAGCAGTTCAGGGCGCGTCCGACGCGGGCGCGGATTTCGGCGAGGGTAAAAGGCTTCTGCATGACGTCGAGGATAATGCCGTTCAATTCCTCGGCGCGCTCGCGCTGGTCGGCATAGCCGGTCATCAGCATGATCTTCATCGACGGGAACAGCGCCGCCGCCGCGGTGGCCATCTCGATGCCGTCCATCTCCGGCATGCGGATATCGGACACGACGAGGTCATAGCCGCCCCGCGCCGCCTCGATGAGAGAAAGGCCCTGGGCGCCATCGCAGGCGACGGCCACGCTGTGCCCGTCGCGTTCGAGCGCGCGGGCGGCGAGAGTGCGGACGGACTCATCGTCCTCGACGATCAGAAGCTTTGCCATGGCAAGATACTTGGCGGCGAAACGTTGACGTTTTCTGAAAATTTGAAACGTCGATGAGGCCTTTTCAGAATTCGCTCCAGCGGCCCCGAGGATGCCTAGGCGTCGCCCTTGACGATTCCGACAAAGGGCAATTCGCGAAAGGCGTGCGCGACGTCCATGCCGTAGCCGACGACGAAATAGTCAGGGCAGTCGAAGCCGACATAGTCTGCGTTGAGTGCGGTCTGGCGGCGCATGCGCTTGTCGAGCAGCACGGCGATAGCGCAGCTTCTGGCGCCGCGCGACAGCATGAGGTCGCGGGTGAAGGAGAGCGTCTTGCCGGATTCAAGGATGTCGTCGATCAGGAGCACGTCACGGCCGGCGACCTCGTTGTCGATGTCGCGTAGCACCCTCACCTCGCCGCTGGTGGTTCCGGCGCCGTAGCTGGAAATGAAGATGAACTCGACCTCGGGCGACAGGCCGACATCGTGCATGGCCCGGATCAGGTCGGCGGCGAAGATGAACGATCCCTTCAGCACCGAGATCACCAGGAGGTCATGGTAGTCGCGCCCGGCGATCTCCTTGGCGAGCTCGAGATTGCGGCGGGCGATCGCCGACGCCGAAAACAGGACCTCGATATCCTTGCCGCGCACAACTGGCATTTTCGCCCTCCAGGCGTTTTGCCTACAGGACCGCGACCTTCAGGCCAGCGAACGCGCTGTAGAACTTCTTGATTTTGCGCCGGATCGCGCGATGCTGTTCCGCCTTAGCCGGCGAAGTTGACCGCCACGGCCTTCACGCCGTTTCTAGGCACATCGAGGCGGCTGGAAAAGCCAAATCTTTCGCCGGGCGCCAGCGGGCGGCCGGATGTCCCCAGTGTATAGCGGGTGACCTGGCTGTCATTGCCGGTGACGCGGATCTCCAGCGGCGGCATTTGCGCGGCCTGCGCCCCGTCATTGGCGGCTTCGCCGTCGACGAACAACACAGGTTTCAGCCCCGACGCGTCGATGCGCGACGTGATGTCCGATATGCTGAACACCGCCGCCGGTTGCGCGGCCTTCCAGAACGGCGATTGACGAACCAGCGCATGGCCGCCGGAGACCCAGAAGGCGGCCAGCGCCGCACTGACGCCGGCAATCCAGAAAAGCGGTCCGCCGCGCGATGCCGGCTGCCGCTCGGTCGCAGCCTCCGGCTTGCGCAGCATGTCCATACCTTCGATGGTAGGCGTGGCGGTCGCGCGGGAAGGCGACGCCGCCGGCGCTTCCGGCATAGCGGAAAGACGCGGCAGCACCTCGTAATCGGCATCGACGATGTCGATCACCGGCCCGCGCGGTTGCAGCGCGGCACTTGTCCCCAGCCCGGCCATGATTTCGCCGGAAACCGGGCGCGCGGTTCGATCCTTAGCCATATGGCTCCAGTACTGAAAGCACCTGTTCGCTGTTCGTTTCTTTTGGGTAAACGCAAATGGTTAACGCTTCCCCACCGGAACCCCGGTGATGCATCGAAAAGCATCAAAAATTAACCAAGGGTTAACCATGCGGGCCGATGGTCTTTTGAGAGAAAGGGCTGGCGTTTCGCCGCCGCAAGTTCCAGGTCGCCGAACGTGATCCGCTTCGAAAATGTCGGCCTCCGCTATGGCATGGGTCCGGAAATCCTCCGCGACATTTCCCTGCACATACCGGAGCGCTCCTTCCAGTTCCTGAGCGGGCCTTCCGGCGCCGGCAAGACGACGCTGCTGCGCCTTCTGTTCATGTCGCTGAAGCCGACGCGCGGGCTGATCACCATCTTCGGCAAGGACCGCTCGCGCATCTCGCGCAGCGAGCTGCCGCATCTGCGGCGCCGCATCGGCGTCGTGTTCCAGGATTTTCGCCTGCTCGACCATATGACCACCTATGAGAACGTCGCCCTGCCCCTGCGCGTGCGCGGGCGCGAGGAGGCGAGCTACCGCACCGACGTGACCGAATTGCTGAAATGGGTCGGTCTTGGCGAGCGCATGCATGTGCTGCCGCCGGTGCTCTCCGGCGGCGAGAAGCAGCGCGCCGCGATCGCCCGCGCGCTGATTGAGCAGCCCGAGATCCTGCTCGCCGACGAACCGACCGGCAATGTCGACCCGCCGCTGGCGCGCCGGCTGCTTCGGCTGTTTATCGAGCTCAACCGTCTCGGCACCGCCGTGGTCATCGCGACTCACGACCTCGGCCTGATGGAGCAGGTCGACGCGCGACGCATGATCCTCGCCGGCGGAAGGCTGGATATCTATGACTGAGCTTTCCGCCGAACATCTCCATGACCAGCCGGCCGAGATGACTGGCGTGATGCAGCGCGCCCAGCGCAGGATGGCGCCGATCGTGCCGGCTCAGAACATCGCCGGACGGGCGCTGGTGCTGGTCATCGCCATCATGACCTTCCTGTCCTGCCTGACCTTCGGCGCCGTGACCCTGGTGCGCGACACCGCCTCGGTGTGGGAAAACCAGATCTCGCGCGAGGCGACGATCCAGATCAAGCCGGTCGACGGCCTCGACATGGAGGCCGCGCTGGCTCAGGCCTCGCAGATCGCCAGCGAATTTCCCGGCGTCAAGGGCACCAAAATCATCGACCGGGACGCTACCGCCCGCTTGCTGGAGCCGTGGCTGGGCACAGGCCTCAACATCGACGAATTGCCGGTGCCGCGCCTGGTGATCGTCACCATCGACGAGAACAGCCCGCCCGACTTTGCGGCGATGCGCGCCGCGATCGCGCCCAAACTGCCGAGCGCGGCACTCGACGACCACCGCACCTGGGTCGACCGGCTCGTGGCCATGGCCCGCACCACGGTGACCATCGGCATCGCCGTACTGGTGCTGATGCTGTCGGCGACGGTGCTGACAGTGGTGTTCGCGACGCGCGGCGCCATGGCCGGCAACGGCCATATCATCGAGGTGCTGCATTTCGTCGGTGCCGAGGCGCGCTTCATCGCGCGCGAATTTCGCTGGCATTTCCTGGTCACCGGCATGAAGGGCGCCGCCGCAGGAGGCGCTGCCGCGATCCTGGTCTTCATCGTCTTTTCCTGGTGGTCGTCGCGCAACATGGCCACGCCCCAGGCGGACCAGGCGACAGCCCTGTTCGGCAATTTCGCCATCGGCTCGGCTGGCTATCTCGGCGTCGGCTTGATGGTGCTGGTGATCGGTGT
>NZ_RZOJ01000124.1:0-14732 GCF_003998845.1 Mesorhizobium sp. M4A.F.Ca.ET.022.05.2.1
CGCCGTGACCACCGAACTTTCCGACACCAAAATCCGCTTCACCATCGGCAGCGTCGTTTTGACCTCGAAGCTAATCGACGGCACCTTCCCGGACTATCAGCGCGTGATTCCCACCGGCAACGACAAGAAGCTGATCATCGACCGCCAGAGCTTTGCCGCCGCAGTCGACCGTGTGTCGACAATTTCCTCGGAGCGCGGCCGGGCGGTGAAGCTGTCGATCGCCGAGGGACAGCTCACGCTCGCCGTCAACAATCCGGATTCCGGCAGCGCCACCGAGGAATTGTCGGCCGACTATTCGTCAGACCCGATCGAGATCGGCTTCAACGCCAAGTATCTGCTCGACGTCGCCGCCCAGCTCACCGGCTCGGAAGCGAAATTCATGCTTGCCGACGCCGGCTCGCCGACGCTGATCCACGACATGGCCGACGAGACCGCGCTCTACGTGCTGATGCCGATGCGGGTCTAGGCTGCGGCAGGGCCAGTTCGTTGCCGTGACGGGAGCTGCAAAACAGCAACAGACTCACATAAGTAAGCTTACACTTACCAACTTCCGCAACTATGCGGCGCTGTCCATCGATCTGTCGCCCGGGGCCGTGGTGCTGTCCGGCGACAATGGCGCCGGCAAGACCAATCTGCTGGAAGCGGTTTCGCTGCTGACGCCGGGGCGCGGCCTGCGCCGCGCGCCCTATGTCGATCTGGCGCGCGAAGGCGGCGATGGCGGTTTTGCGCTGCACGCCCGCATCGAGGGACCCGAAGGCCAGGTAGAGATCGGCACCGGCATTCCGGGTGGCGACAGCAGCGAAAGCGGCAGGCGCGTGCGGATCAACGGCGCTGCGGCGCGATCGGCCGAGGACATGCTGGAATGGCTGCGGGTCGTCTGGCTGACGCCGGCGATGGATGGCTTGTTCCCCGGGCCGGCCGCCGACCGGCGGCGCTTTCTCGACCGGCTGGTTCTGGCGATCGACCCCGGCCATGGCCAGCGCGCGCTCGACTACGAGAAGGCGATGCGAGGCCGTAACCGATTGCTTACGGAAGGATCGCGTGACGGCGGCTGGTTCGACGCCATCGAGACGCAGATGGCGGAGACCGGTGTGGCAATCGCCGCCGCCCGTGCCGAGTTGGTGCGCCTGCTTGCCGCCATGATTGAGCGGCTGCCTTCCAGCGGACCGTTTCCACAAGCCGACATCAGCCTCCACGGCGACCTGGAAAACGCGCTCGGCGCGGCGCCGGCGGTCGATGTCGAGGAGCGCTTCCGCCGTGCGCTCGCCGATGGCCGCGACCGCGACCGGGCCGCCGGACGCACGCTGGATGGCCCGCACCGTTCCGATCTCGTGGTGCGGCATAGGCCGAAGGCGATGCCGGCCGAGCTCTGCTCGACCGGCGAACAGAAGGCGCTGCTGGTGGGGATCGTGGTGTCGCATGCGCGGCTGACCGGCGAGATGTCGGGGATGACGCCGATCCTGCTGCTCGACGAGATCGCGGCACATCTCGACGCCGGCCGGCGCGCGGCCCTGTTCTCGATCCTCGAGGAGCTCAACTGCCAGGCGTTCATGACCGGAACCGACGCCGCGCTGTTTTCCAGCCTCGAAGGCCGCGCGCAATTCCTGACGGTCGACCACGGCACGGTTGGGCCAACCGAAGACCCCTGACAAGGTTTTTGCGCCGCGATAAGGTTTGGCCATGACCACACTTACCGACGAAGAACTCGAGCGCTATGCCCGCCATATCGTGCTGCCGGAGATCGGCGGCGCCGGCCAGCAGAAGCTCAAGCGCGCGCGGGTGCTGGTGATCGGCGCCGGCGGGCTCGGCGCGCCAGCGCTGGAATATCTTGCCGCCGCCGGCGTCGGCACGCTCGGCATCGTCGACGACGACACCGTCTCGCTGTCCAATTTGCAACGACAGGTGATCCATGCCACGGACGCGATCGGCATGGCCAAAACCGACAGCGCGTCGGCAGCGATCACGCGCATCAACCCCAATGTCGTGGTGGAGCCGCACCGCCTCAGGCTGACGGCGGACAGCGCCCCTGCCCTCGTCGCCCGCTACGACATCGTGGTCGACGGCTCCGACAATTTCGAGACACGCTACGCGGTGGCCGATGCCTGCGCGGCGGAAGGCAAGCCCCTGGTGCACGCCGCCGTCGGCCGTTTCGACGGCTCGCTGACCGTGCTGAAGCCGTTCGAGGCCGGCGCCGACGGCAAGCCGAACCCGGGCTACCGCGATCTTTTCCCGGAAGCGCCTCCGGAGGGGCTGGTGCCGTCCTGCGCCGTTGCCGGCATTGTCGGCGCGCTGACCGGCGTCATCGGCACGCTGCAGGCGATGGAGACGATAAAGCTGATCACCGGCATCGGCGAGCCGCTGGTCGGCCGGCTTTTGCTCTACGACGCGCTCGGCGCGCGCTTCGACACGATCCGCTACAAGAGAGCCTGATCGCATGGACCGGCCGACAGGCGTCTTCGTTATGCAAATCCGACCCGATTTCGGGCGATGGGAGGAACTGCATTCGCTGATCATGCGCGCCTTCGCCTATATGGACGGCGTCATCGATCCGCCCTCCTCGGCGCATCTGCTGACCGCCGAAAGGCTCAAGGAAAAGGCACGGCAGGAAATCGGGCTCCTGGCGCTGCGGGACGGCCGGATCGCCGGCTGCGTTTTCACGCAGGAGCGCGCCGATACCCTCTATGTCGGCAAGCTCGCCGTCGAGCCAGACTTGCAGGGGCAAGGCATCGGCAGGCTGCTGATGCAGGCCGCCGAGGACCTTGCCGCTAGCCGTGGCAAGGGCGCCGTCGAATTGCAAACGCGCATCGAACTCGATGGCAACCACCGGGCTTTCGTGCGGCTCGGCTTTGACGAGACTGAACGCACCGCGCATGAAGGCTACGACCGGCCGACCTCGATCACCATGCGCAAGGTGCTGTTATGAGCCTAACCTTGAGCGCGGAAGAACAGGCGATCGCCGCCGGCCGGGACGGCACGGCAATGGCGATGCGCATCGTTGCCGAAAGCGCCCGCCTGCTCGCCGCGCCGCGGCTCATCCCAATCGCCTCGACGCATATTGACGGGGCGCTCTACCACGGCGATTCCGGCACACTGTTTGCCGAACGGCTTGTCGAGGGCGGCGCGCGCGTCGCGGTGCGCTCGACGCTCAATGTCGGCGCACTCGACCTGATGGGCTGCTCGCGCATCCGCCTCGAGGAGCCGCAGCGCGGCATGGCGCGGCGGATGATGGAAGCCTATCGCAAGCTTGGCTGCGAGCAGAGCTGGACCTGCGCTCCCTACCAGGCCGGGCACCGGCCGGCGCAGGGCAGCGACGTCGCCTGGGGCGAGTCCAACGCGGTGGTGTTCTGCAATTCGGTGCTGGGCGCGCGCACCAATCGCTATGGCGATTTCCTCGACATCGCCTGCGCCATCACAGGCCGCGCTCCCGACTATGGCCTGCACCGCCCGGACAACCGGCGGGCGCGACTTGTGTTCGATGTTTCAGGTCTCTCGCCTTCATTCCTCGTTTCCGAGTTCGCCTGGCCGGTGCTTGGCAGCCTCTATGGCCGCGAGGTGGGCAACGCAGTCGGCGTCGTCACCGGCGTGGCCAGGCACCCCGGCGAGGACGCGCTGAAGGCCTTCGGCGCCGCCGCCGCCTCGTCCGGCGTCACGCCGGCAATGTGAAAAAGGCCGACGGCGCCGCGCCGGAAACGGTCATCCGCGTCACGCCCGAAATGGCCGCGAATGCCCGTGCGGGGCTGTCGACGGCAGCGGCGCCAAAGACAATCGACGCAGTTGCAATCGGCAGCCCGCATCTGTCGCTGGCCGAGTTCGACATGCTGGAACGGCTGATCGCCGGGCGGCGGCTCGGCGTGCCGATCTATGCCTGCACCGGCCGCCATGCGCTGTCCGGCCTCGAACAGGTTGGCCGGCGCAAGGCGCTCGAGGCAAGCGGGGTGGTGATCGTCGCCGACACCTGCGTGGTGGTGACGCCAATCATGCCGGTGCTCAGCAACGGCGTGCTGATGACGAATTCTGGCAAGTTCGCGCATTACGCGCCAGGCAACACCGGCTACTCCGTGCTCTACGCCTCCCTGGCCGACTGCGTCGAAAGCGCCGTGCTTGGTAAGCCACGATTTACGGACATCGCGGCGTGAGCGCCGCTCCGGAAATCCTGGTGCCGGGGCGAACCGGGCAAGGCGAGGCGCTGGTGCTGACGGCGCCGATCAGCTTCTGGGGCGGCGTCGACCCGAAAACCGGCCGCATTGCCGACGTGCGCCATCCGCAGCATGGTGAGATCATCTCCGGACGGGTGCTGTTCCTGCCGGGCACGATCGGCTCATCCTCGGCCTCGGCCGTGCTGATGGAGCTTGTCCACAACGGCCGGGCGCCAGCCGCGCTGGTGCTGCACGAGCCGGACGCGATCCTCCTGCTCGGACTCATCGTCGCCAGGGAAATGGGCTGGGAGACGCCGATCGCGGTCCAGCTTGCTCGAAACGTGTTCGAGACCTATCGCGGCAGCACTGTGAACGTCGCCGGCGATGGCGCCCTCACCATCGCTGGCTGACGGCCTCAGGTCCTGAGCGGCAGCACGCGGTCCGGCGGACGGTGGCCGTCGAAGAAGGCGCGGATGTTGATGATCACCTTCTCGCCCATGTCGATGCGGCCTTCGAGCGTCGCCGAACCCATATGCGGCAGAAGCACGACCTTGCCCTTGGCGGCGAGCTTCAGCAGCTTGCTGTTCAGCGCCGGCTCGTGCTCGTAGACGTCGAGACCGGCGCCGGCGATCTTGCCGTCATGGATCAGCTTGATCAGCGATTCCTCGTCGATGATGTCGCCGCGCGCGGTGTTGACGATGTAGGCCGAGGGCTGCATCAGCGCCAGGCGCCGCGCCGAAAGCAGATGGAAGGTCGCCGGTGTCGAGGGGCAGTTGACCGAGATGATGTCCATACGGGCCAGCATCTGGTCGAGGCTTTCCCAATAGGTCGCTTCCAACTCTTCCTCGACCGCCGGCAGCACGCGGTGGCGGTTGTGGTAGTGGATCGACAGGCCGAAGGCCTTGGCGCGCCGGGCGACAGCGGTGCCGATGCGGCCCATGCCGACGATGCCGAGACGTTTTCCCCAGATGCGGCGGCCAAGCATCCAGGTCGGTGACCAGCCGGCCCATTTCTTGTCGCTGGTCAGCACGTTGGCGCCTTCCGCCAGCCGCCGCGGCACAGCCAGCATCAGCGCCATGGTCATGTCGGCGGTATCCTCGGTCAGCACGTTCGGCGTGTTGGTGACGGTGATGCCCTTCTTTGCCGCCGCCGCCACGTCTATCTTGTCGACGCCATTGCCGAAATTGGCGATCAGCTTGAGATTGTCGCCGGCCTGGTCGATGAGTGCGGCGTCGATGTTGTCGGTGATCGTCGGCACCAGCACATCGGCTTCCTTGACCGCGGCGACAAGCTCCGGCTGCGTCATCGGCCGATCCTCGACATTCAGCCGCGCGTCGAACAGCTCGCGCATGCGGGTTTCGACGGGATCGGGCAGCTTGCGCGTGATGACGACGAGGGGCCTTTTCTTGCCTGCCATTGTTTCCTCGAACCCGATCTCGTTGAGACCTCTTTAACCAAGACAGGCGAAACTTGAAGCCGGTCGCGGTGCCAGCCACTCCTGTAACAAGCGGTGCCGCCGAAGACAAAGAAAAAGGGGCGCCGGTGCCAAAGGGCAGGCGCCGAAAGGAATGAAAGTGTCTGGTTTCGCGTCGCTTCGCCTGGCTCTCAGCGCGGCCGTTCTTGGCGCTCTTCTTTTTTCCCCGCAACAGGTGGCGGCGCAGAGCGCGGCCGGCCCGGCGCAGACGGTCACGCTGGGCCCCAGCGGCCTTCCCTTGCCGCGTTTCGTCAGCCTGAAATCGGGCCGCGTCAATTCACGCGTCGGCCCCGGCGCCAACTATTCGGTCGATTGGATGTATATGAAGGCGGGCCTGCCTATGGAAATCATCCAGGAATTCGACACCTGGCGCCGCGTGCGGGATGCCGACGGCTCGGAAGGCTGGATCAACCAGTCGCTGCTTTCGGGCCGCCGCACCGCGATCGTCGCGCCTTGGCAGCGCAGCAAGGGCGGCCGAATCAACCTGCTTGACGATCCCGATAAGGATGCAGGCGTCGTCGCCATCCTCGAGCCGGGCGTCATGGGCTCAATCAAGAAGTGCGACGGTCAATGGTGCGAGATGACCTTCGAAGGCCACACCGGCTGGCTGCAGCAGTCAGTCGTCTGGGGCGCCTATCCGGGTGAACGGGTCAAGAACTAATCCGGCCTGACAGGCGCAGGGACCTCGCGGCGGCCGATGCGGCCAAGATGGGTGTCCTGGAAACCGCTGGGCAGCTTGAGGCCGTAGCCGAGCGCGCGGTCGATGGCGATGTGGGAGATCCAGATCAGCGCGACTGCCGTCGCCATGGAACTACCGAGGACATATCCGGCCAGCGCCAGGGCAAGCGGGACGATCAGTATGTGCAGGGCGTTATAGGCGATGGCACCTACGCGCGGTCCGGCGAGGTAGCCCAGCATCGACAGGTCCGGCGCCAGGATGAGCAGCGCGAACAGCCACCATGACGTGCCCGTCATCGCATAGAGGACGACGGCCGCCGCCGCAGCGACACACCATTCGAGCCTGATTGCGAGATCGACAGGCCGCATCGGAAGCGGATCAGTCGCGCCGCTTCGGGCGCAGCCTCACCACGATATCGACATTGGCAATTTCCATGCCCTGCGGGGGCTCCGGCAGGTTGGAGACAGTCACCGGGCCGCTGGCGATATCGAATATCCTGTTTTCGCCTTCGATATAGAAATGGTGGTGGTCGGAAGTATTGGTGTCGAAATAGGTCTTCGACCCCTCGACGGCGAGGATGCGCAGCAGGCCCGCCTGGGTGAACTGGTGCAGGGCGTTGTAGACGGTGGCGAGCGAAACCGGCACGCCGGCTGCGATCGCCTCCTCATGCAGTTCCTCGGCCGACAGATGGCGGTCGCCCTTGGCAAACAGCAGATCGGCCAGCGCAACGCGCTGGCGTGTAGGCCTCAGGCCGGCCTCGCGAACCCGCTTGTCCACAGCGACATTATCCTTCCGGCAGCCCTGATCCATCTATCCCGTCGAAGCTCGCGCTTTCGGCCCAAAAACATGCCCAGAGTGGCGAAAAAACGTCATCGGCCGAAACTGGACACGTTTCGACATATATTCTGTCGGCCGAATGCGATCAATAGAGCAAGACGCTTGTGCTCCCGCGCGCATTGACCCGGGCAGACGGGCAGGTTAAGCGCAAACGCCGGTTTCCGGCCTTGGAAAGATTGTGTTAGGAAGCCAACGACAAGGGCGCCCACCGCCCGGGACGATCACGGGGACGAAATTGATGGCGGGTTCGAAGTCCAGCTACGAATATGAAGAACTGCTTGCCTGCGCCCGCGGCGAGCTGTTCGGACCGGGCAACGCGCAGCTGCCGTATCCGCCGATGCTGATGTTCGACCGCATCACCGAGATCAGCGAGACCGGCGGCGCCTTCGACAAGGGGTTCATCCGCGCCGAATTCGACATCAAGCCGGACCTGTGGTTCTTCGCCTGCCATTTCATCGGCAATCCGATCATGCCTGGCTGCCTCGGCCTCGACGCCATGTGGCAGCTGACCGGCTTTTATCTCGGCTGGCTCGGCGAGCCGGGCAAGGGCATGGCCCTGTCGACCGGCGAGGTGAAGTTCAAGGGCATGGTGACGCCGTCGGTCAAGAAGGTGGAATACGGGATCGACTTCAAGCGCGTGATGCGCGGGCGCCTGGTGCTCGGCATCGCCGATGGCTGGCTGAAGGCGGACGGCGAACCCATATACGCGGCGACGGATTTGAAAGTGGGTCTGTCCAAGCAATCGGCGGCGGTTTGACCGGCGCCACCACCCCGCCATGCGCCCTTTGAATGTGGGACCGCATAGCGCTTTTATTTTGCGTATGATCCTCTGCGAATTCCGATTGCGGTTTTCGAAATCATGCGCCGGAAGGAGTTGCGAATGAGACGGGTCGTAGTGACGGGCCTCGGCATCGTGTCGTCGATCGGCAACAATGCCAATGAAGTGCAGGCCTCGCTGCATGATGCCAAATCGGGCATCAGCTTTTCCAATTCCTTCGCCGAACACGGTTTCCGCTGCCAGGTCTGGGGCGCCCCAACGCTCGACCCGTCGGCAATGATCGACCGACGCGCGATGCGCTTCCTGTCGCAGGGCGCGGCCTGGAACCACGTGGCCATGGACCAGGCGATTGCCGACGCCGGGCTTGGCGAGAGTGACATCACCAACGAGCGCACCGGCATCGTCATGGGTTCGGGCGGCCCCTCCACCCGGACCATCGTCGACGCGGCCGAAACTACGCTGAAGAACGGCAGCCCCAAGCGCATCGGCCCGTTCGCTGTGCCGAAAGCGATGTCGTCGACCGCATCGGCGACGCTTGCCACCTGGTTCAAGATCCACGGCGTCAACTACTCGATTTCGTCCGCCTGCTCGACTTCGGCGCATTGCATCGGCAATGGCTACGAGCTGATCCAGTGGGGCAAGCAGGACATGGTCTTTGCCGGCGGCCACGAGGATCTCGACTGGACGATGTCGGACCTGTTCGACGCCATGGGCGCCATGTCGTCGAAGTACAACGACAAGGCATCGACCGCTTCCCGCGCCTATGACGTCAACCGCGACGGCTTCGTCATCGCCGGTGGCGCGGGCGTGCTGGTGCTGGAGGAACTCGAGCACGCCAAGGCGCGCGGCGCCAAGATCTATGCCGAGATCGTCGGCTATGGCGCGACCTCGGACGGCTACGACATGGTGGCGCCCTCGGGCGAAGGCGCGGTGCGCTGCATGCGCCAGGCGCTCTCCACGGTGTCTACGCCGGTCGACTACATCAACACGCACGGCACCTCGACGCCGGTCGGCGATTCCAAGGAAATGGGCGCCATCCGCGAGGTGTTCGGCGACAAGATGCCGTTCATCACCTCGACCAAGTCGCTGACCGGCCATTCGCTGGGCGCCGCCGGCGTGCAGGAATCCATCTACTCCATCCTGATGATGCAGGGCGGCTTCATCGGCGAGAGCGCCCATATCGAAGAGCTCGATCCGGAATTCGAAGGCATGCCGATCGTGCGCAAGCGCATCGACAACGCCAGGATCGACACTGTTTTGTCCAATTCCTTCGGTTTCGGTGGTACTAACGCAACGCTGATTTTCCAGCGCTATTCCGCATAAGGATCGCCAGTCATGGACGGACTGATGAAGGGCAAGCGCGGGCTTGTCATGGGTGTCGCCAACGACCATTCGATCGCCTGGGGCATTGCCAAGAAACTGTCCGAGCACGGCGCCGAGCTCGCCTTCACCTATCAGGGCGACGCCTTCGGGCGGCGGGTCAAGCCCTTGGCGGAAAAGCTCGGCGCATCGCTGGTGGTGCCTTGCGACGTCGAGGACAGCGCCTCGGTGAGCGCCACGTTCGAAACGCTCGGCAAGGCCTGGGGCGGACTGGACTTCGTCGTCCATGCCATCGGCTTTTCCGACAAGAACGAGCTCAAGGGCCTCTACGCCGACACCAGCCGCGACAATTTCGTCCGTACCATGGTGATCTCCTGCTATTCCTTCACCGAGGTCGCCCGCAACGCCGCGCCGCTGATGACGGATGGCGGTTCGATGATCACGCTGACCTATGCCGGTTCGGTCCGGGTGATGCCGAACTACAATGTCATGGGCGTCGCCAAGGCCGGACTGGAAGCCAGTGTGCGCTATCTCGCCAACGACTACGGCCCGCGCGGCATCCGGGTGAACGGCATCTCGGCTGGACCGGTGCGCACGCTCGCCGGCGCCGGAATTTCGGACGCCCGACACATGTTCTCCTACCAGCAGCGCAACTCGCCGCTGCGCCGCACGGTGACCATCGACGAGGTCGGCGGCTCGGCACTCTATCTGTTGTCTGATCTCTCGTCCGGCGTCACCGGCGAGATCCACTATGTCGATTCCGGCTATCACATCGTTTCCATGCCAACGCTCGATGAATTGAAGCAGAGCGACGGCGCCCGGGAATAATCCCGCCGGAAATACTCAGCTTCTGGTAAAATTGGATTCATTGGCGGAAACTCATTTTAAGGAGATTTCCGCTAGAACGTCCCGCACCTTGGGGACTCTGCATGTCTGCTGTCAGCAACCCGAAGCGAACTCCGCTGTTCCGACTGCTGACCATAGGCAGTTCGGGCATGGGCAGTTTTATCCTCGGCATCTGGGGGCTGAAGTTCGGTTTTGGCGACGGCCTTGCCGGCATGCCGGCAGGAACAATGGCCGGCATCATCGCGGCTCTCTGCGCGCTGGCCGCGGCGGGCGCCGCCCTGTCCTTCTTCGCCGGCGTCGATGAATCCGAGCAGTATGTCTTCAGCGAAACCAATTTCGACAAGCTGACGGGCCTGCTCGCGCGTCCGGCAATGGTCGGCAAGATCGCCGAGGCGGCATCGGTGACGATCCGCACAGGCGAACCGGTTTTCCTAGTCGACATCGACATCGATCGCTTCAAACACATCAACGACGCCATCGGCTACAGCCATGGCGACGATCTGATCCGGGCCTTCGCCGAGCGGCTCAAGGCCCGCATGCCGGAGGGCACGGTGATCGGGCGCCTCGGCGCCGGCGAGTTCGGTGTTCTGCTGGCCGACCGCGCGCTGAAGGGCCCGGTCGAGGAGGCGATCGAGAAGCTCATCGACGAGATGATGGAGCCCTACCAGCTCAATTCGCATCAGCAGTCGGTCAGCCTGTCGGTGGGCATTGCCGCAATGCCCAAGGACGGCGTCGACCCCGTGCTGGTGCTGCGCCGCTCCAACCTTGCGCTGCAGAACGCGCGCGCCGGCGGCGTGGGCAATTGGTCAGTCTTCCATGCCGACATGGGGCGGGTCGCCGACTATCGCCAATGGATCGAGTCCGAGCTGCATACCGCTTTCGAGCGTGGCGATTTCGACCTCCACTACCAGCCGCAGCTCGACCTGCCGAGCGGCCGCGTTATCGGCTATGAGGCGCTGATCCGCTGGAAGCATCCCGAGCGCGGCATGATCCCGCCAATGGAGTTCATCCCGATCGCGGAAGAGACCGGCATGATCAACCCGATCGGCGAATGGGTGCTGCGCAAGGCCTGCAGCGACGCCCAGTACCTGCCCGAGGACTGCTTCGTCGCCGTCAACATCTCGCCGGTCCAGTTCATGACCAAGGATTTCGTCGGCAATGTGCGCGAGACGATGGCCGCCACCGGCATCAAGCCGTCGCGGCTGGAGCTGGAGGTCACCGAGACGGCGATGATGCAGGACCGAGAGCGCGCGGCCATCATCCTGCAGCAGCTTGCCGAGATGGGCATCTCAGTGGCCGTCGACGATTTCGGCACCGGTTATTCCAATTTGAGCTACCTCATCGATTTCTCGTTCGGCAAGCTCAAGATCGACCGTTCGTTCGTCAGCCGCATCGACACCGATTCCAACTCCGGCGCGGTCGTCTCGACCATCGTCGGACTTTCGCGCGCGCTCGGCGTCGGTATCATTGCCGAAGGCGTCGAAACCGAGAACCAGGCGACGCTGCTCAGGGCCGCCGGCTGCGAGGTGGTGCAGGGCTATCTGTTCGGCCGGCCGGCGCCGCTCAAGATCGAGCTTGGTGCGGCGCGCTTCGAAAAGCGCGAGGCGCGCATTGTCAGCATGCACTGACGGCGAAGATTACAGGCGCGCCGAAAGCACCTTGAACATGCCGTCGCGGGCGACTTCGACATGGCTCGAAAAGGCCGCCGCCAGCACCGCTTCGTAAGGCAACTGGCGGTTCGCCACCATGAACAGCCGCCCTCCAGGCTTCAGCGCCTTGCCCGCCGCCCGGATGATGCCGGCGCCGACCTCGGGCTCGGCCGCCCGGCCGCGGTGGAATGGCGGGTTCATGAGGATGGCGTCATAGCGCCGCTCGACCGGCTCGCCGAGCAGATCGGCCCAGAAAAAACGCGGCGCTGCGGACGTGTTGTTCACATTGGCCTTCGCCGCTTCCAGCGCCTCGAAGTCCGCCTCGAAGAGATCGAGCGCGGTGAGGCCCGGGAACCGGGGCGCGACCTCGGCGGCCACATAACCCCAGCCGGCGCAGAAGTCGGCAACGATGCCCTTGAGGTCGCCCGGCAGGCTTTCCACCAACAGTTTCGAGCCGGTGTCGACGCGATCGAAGGAGAACATGCCCGGCGCGGTGTGGAAGCGGCCCTCGACCAGAACGGCCGGATTGGCCGCGCGCAGCACCGCCGCCGCTCCTGCGTCGACGGGCCGGCGGAACCAGAAGGCAACGCCGTGATGCTTGGGAAGGTGGCCGTCGAGCGGCACGAGCTCATCGATGCGTTTGCGCAGGGACGCGATGCCGTCCTCCTTGCCACCCGCGACCACGATCAATCCGCCCGCTGCCACGCGCTCGATCGCCTCGGCGACACGCAGCTCGTTCTGGCCGCGATGGCGCCCGGCGAGCACGAGTGCGGTGTCGAAGCTCGCGCCTTCCGCTCGCGGCAGGACATCGAAGCCTGCCGCCTGCAGCGCACGGAAATGCGACCGGAAGCCCTGCACGAGATGGAGCGCGGCAGCAAACCCTTCGGGCAAGCGGAAACCGGGCTCGGCGCCAAGAAAAAGCGCGCGTTCGCCCATCCCGGGCAAGGGCAGGGCCTCGGCCTCATAGGGATGGAACAGCGTCTTCAGCGGCTCTGCCGACATTTCCTTGCCCCGTGGGAAACAAGCCCCCTAAACGAAAACGGGCGCGACATCGCCGCGCCCGTCTCAACTATCCGGTCAGACCGATCAGGCTGCGTCTTCCTCGCCGCCTTCGGCCTTCTTCTCGCGCACGATTTCCTTGCCGGTAGCCTGGTCGACGACCTTCATCGACAGGCGGACCTTACCGCGCTCGTCGAAGCCCATCAGCTTGACCCATACCTTGTCGCCTTCCTTGACGACGTCGGAGGTCTTGGCGACGCGCTCGTTGGCCAGCTGCGAAATGTGGACGAGGCCGTCGCGCGGACCGAAGAAGTTGACGAAAGCGCCGAAGTCGGCGGTCTTGACGACCGTGCCTTCGTAGATCTCGCCGACTTCCGGTTCGGCAACGATGGTGTGAATCCACTTCCTGGCCGCCTCGATCTCCTTGGCGTTGGATGAAGCGATCTTGACCGTGCCGTCGTCCTCGATGTTGATCTTTGCGCCGGTCTTCTCGACGATCTCGCGGATGACCTTGCCGCCGGAGCCGATGACATCGCGGATCTTGTCGGTCGGGATGTGCATGACCTCGATGCGCGGCGCAAATTCACCGAGCTCGGCGCGGGCACCGGACAGCGCGTGGGCCATCTCGCCGAGGATGTGCAGGCGGCCGTCCTTGGCCTGGCCGAGCGCAATCTGCATGATCTCCTCGGTGATGCCGTCGATCTTGATGTCCATCTGCAGCGAGGTGACGCCGCTGGCGGTACCGGCAACCTTGAAGTCCATGTCGCCGAGGTGGTCCTCGTCGCCGAGGATGTCGGAGAGCACCGCGAAGCGCTCGCCTTCCTTGATCAGCCCCATGGCGATGCCGGCAACCGGCTTGGCGATCGGCACGCCGGCATCCATCAGCGCCAGCGAGGTGCCGCAGACGGTGGCCATCGAGGACGAGCCGTTGGACTCGGTGATCTCCGAGACGACGCGCAGCGTGTAGGGGAACTGGTCGGCGGAGGGCAGCATCGGCCGGATGGCGCGCCAGGCGAGCTTGCCGTGACCGATCTCGCGCCGGCCCGGCGAACCCATGCGGCCGGTCTCACCGACCGAATAGGGCGGGAAGTTGTAGTGAAGGAGGAACTTCTCCTTGTACATGCCGGTCAGCGAGTCGACATACTGCTCGTCCTCGCCGGTGCCGAGCGTGGCGACGACCAGCGCCTGGGTCTCGCCACGGGTGAACAGCGCCGAACCGTGGGTGCGCGGCAGGACGCCGACTTCGGAGACGATCTTGCGCACTGTCTTGAGGTCGCGGCCGTCGATGCGCGAGCCGGTGTCGAGGATATTCCAGCGCACGACCTTGGCCTGGAGTTCCTTGAACACGGTGCCGATCTGCTCGGACGTGTACCTGGCTTCCTCACCTTCGGCCGGGGCGAACGCCGCCTTGACCTTGGCCTTGACAGCGTCGACGGCGGCGTAGCGGGCCTGCTTGTCGGTGATCTTGTAGGCATCGCGAAGTTCATCGCCGACGATCTTCAGCATCTCGCCTTCGAGCTCGGAATAGTCCGGCGCGGTGAAGTCGCGCGGATCCTTGGCGGCAACCTCGGCCAGCTTGATGATGGCGTCGATCACCGGCTGGAAGCCCTTGTGGCCGAACATCACGGCGCCGAGCATCAGCTCCTCGCTGAGCTCCTTGGCTTCCGATTCGACCATCAGCACGGCTTCCGACGTGCCGGCGACGACGAGATCGAGCTTGGATTCCTCCATCTCGTCAATATGCGGGTTGAGCACATATTCGCCGTTGATGTAGCCGACGCGGGCGCCGCCGATCGGGCCCATGAAGGGGACGCCCGACAGCGTCAGCGCTGCCGAGGTGGCAACGATCGACAGGATGTCCGGATCGTTCTCGAGGTCGTGCTGGACGACGGTGACGACGATCTGGGTGTCGTTCTTGTAGCCGTCGGCGAAGAGCGGGCGGATGGGGCGGTCGATCAGGCGGGAAACCAGCGTTTCCTTCTCGCTAGGACGGCCCTCGCGCTTGAAGTAGCCG
>NZ_RZOJ01000125.1:0-14356 GCF_003998845.1 Mesorhizobium sp. M4A.F.Ca.ET.022.05.2.1
GTGCCCACCGCCGCGCCGGCTTCTGTCCGGACCCGGCTTCCGCCTGTTTTTCGGCCGGCGCGGCGGTGGGCACCACTGGCTTTTCAGCCGGAGCCTGGCCTGCCTCTGTGCGTGGTGTTTGGGACGGCTCCGTTGCCGGTTCGTTGCCGGGCGCCCTGGCAGCGCTCTCAGTCGGTGTCGGCTCCGGTGTTTTCGAGGGAGAAAGCGTCGTCTTGCCGGCTGGCGGCGCGGCAGGCGTCAGGATGCCGCTGAAATAGATACCAGCTGCCGACACCATAGCCAGCGCCGCCACGGCGGCGATGGCGATGGAGCCGGTCCTCGCAGCTCTCCGGGAAGCATCGGGCACGACCGCGCGGGCAGGGGTGGCTGCCGCCCGAGGGCGCGGTTCGGCAAGGTGCGCGGGGCGCTGATGCGGGACGAAGCGTTGGCCGTCCGGAGTTGCCGAAGTCTGGGCCTGCAGCCTCCCAGGAGCCGGGGGCGCGGCGGTGCGATGCAGGTCCGAGCGGTCGCGCGGCATGGCGGATACCGGCGGCCTCGTCTCCTCGTCGGCGTCGCGGGTCATCCTGGCGATCTCGGCCATGCTGATCGGCCGATGCCGCGGGTCCGGTTGCAGCATCGCCTCGATGATCTCCCTAAAATCGGCATCGATGTCGGAAAGATCCGGAACCGTTCGGCGCTTTTCCACGATTTCGAGCTGAGAGCCGCTCATGTCGATCGGCTTGCCGCGCAAGGCGGCGGCCAGCACCAATCCCATGCTGTAGATGTCGGACTGCTCGCTGACCTCGGCTCCGTAAAGCCCCAGCTGTTCGGGAGAAACGTAGTTGTACTTTCCGGCGAACCTGCCGCCGATCAGCGTTTCTCCGCCGACGGCGGCCGAACGCGCAATGCCAAAATCGATGATCTTGGCGCGGTCGACCCGGCCCCCCGGCAGGATGATGTTGTCCGGGGAGAGGTCGCGATGGATCGCTCCCGCCTGATGCACGGCGCTCAGGCCGGAGGCGAGGCGATGGCAGAGCTTGCGCACGTCCTCCACGGGCATGGCGCCACGCCGCATGACATCGAACAGCGACTGGCCGTCGACGAATTCCATGGCCAGGTAGGGTCGCCCGATGCCGGGATCGATGGTGAAGACGTGGTAGCGCACGACCGCGTCATGCGACAGGTGATTGAGGATCGACGCTTCCTTGCGGAACAAGGACAAGATCGTCTGGTCGCGGGCGAATTCCGGCAGGACGATCTTGATTGCGACGTGGTCGCCGGTCTGGATGTTGTGGCCGCGATAGACCTCGCCCATCCCGCCGGACGCGATCCGCTCGTCAAGCTCGTAGATGCCGCTGAGTTGTGTGCCCACGCCGGTGTTGGCAAGGCCTGGCGAGACGCGCGTCTTGTCGTCGGCGCTCATCGGTCCCGACCCTCGGTGGGCGGATGCGGACGGGGCGCCTGGCCGTTGCGGCGGTCGCCGATCTTCACCAGTATTATGGTCACATTGTCGGTTCCGCCCCGCGCCAACACTGTTTCCAGCAGCTTCTCGCAGGCCGCCTGAGGCGCGGCGGACAACACCGCAGCCTCGATCTCGGCGTCGCTGACATGTGCCGTCAGCCCGTCGGTGTTCAGCACGAAAACGTCTCCCGGCATGGTCTCGCCCTGCTGGTAGTCGATGACGATCTCGTCGCTGACGCCGACCGCGTGGGTGATGACGTTGCGGCGCGGCCAGGTGAGCGCTTCGGCGGCGCTGATCACGCCTCGGTCGAGGAGCTCCTGGACTTCGGTGTGGTCTTTCGAGATCTGCGAGATCGAGGCATTGCGGACAAGATACACGCGGCTGTCGCCGGCCCACAGGCAGGCAAACCGTCCGTCCATCACCAGCAGGGCCGCGAAGGTGGAGCCGATGGTTATGCCGCGGGTTTCGGATATGCTGCGGATTTCGGCATTGGCCCGGCTCAGCCTGTCCTCGAAGCGCGCTCGAAGGTCCGGCGCGGAGCTTGCGATGCCGATCGTCGCCAGGTGGTCGATGATGCTTGCCGACGCCACCTCGCCGGCATCATGCCCGCCCATGCCGTCGGCCACTACCCACAGGCCTGTTCGCGGCTCGACCAGATAGTTGTCTTCATTGTGGTCGCGCACGCAGCCTTTGTGGCTTACGCCGAAGCTTTCAAAGGGAAGGGGGGCGACAGTGTTCAATTTGCCACCAAGCGCTTCGCAAGCGTCCTTCGCGGCGCGCCCTCGGGCCGCCGCTCGCGCCACTCTGCCACAGGCGCGAACATTAGAGTATCTAAATCAAGGTCGGTACGCCGACCGTCCAGGATTGTCGTCGACGTGGCGGAGAGCCAAAAAATCATCTCAGAATGCCTTCGGGCAACTGAACCCGGCAAGCGCTGGAAGGAACAGCGGGTTGGGTTCGGAGTTGCTCTGGATCGTATAGGCCACGTCGCGTCCGCCGATCACGAAGCGGGCTTCCAGATTACCTTCGCTTCCGCTGACGGAGGCCTTGTCCATGAGCCGTTTCAGCGCCCACGGGCCGTCGAACTTGATGGCGGATTCCCGGCCGGGCATTTCCGGCGCAAGGCTCAGGCTGGCGGAGCCGGAAGCCGCGCCGCTCGGCCAGCTCAGCGTGCTCGGCACGTTGCCCGTCTGGCTGCTTTGAACGGTCTGGCCATCGACGTCCAGCACCGCGCTGTCGGCATCGCCATGCAACGAAAAGGGCGTGAAGGTGATGCTGACCAAAGGCACCGAGCCGCCCGAGGGAAAGAAGGCGGCGCGGATTTCCGCTGCCGACTGGAAGGTCTTCAATGTGGCTTTCGAGAGGTCGCGACCGAAGCGCTGGTCCTGTTTCCAGCTCCAGTCCTGGCCGGTCATGTCGATCAGCGATGCGAGATTTTGCGCGAAAAAGCGGTCCATCAATCCCCCGGGGGCGAACAGCTTGGCGAAGTCCGCCATAGCTATGTCCTCCATGCTGCCGCTGGCGAAAGGATAGCGGCCATTGACCACCTCCTCGCAGGGCCGCGTCACCGTCTGGTCGAGCAACTGGTTCAAATTCGTCACCGAGGTCTCGGCGACATTGCCCTCGAACTCGTCAGCGGCCGCGTTGACCATCCGGGCAAGCGGCTTGGGCAGGCGCGAGACGTTGGCGCGCAGGGTCGAGACCTGAAGCTGCAGGTTCGTGTTGACGCGCTCCGTCTCCGAGGGAACGTCCGCCGCCAGCTTCAGACTCTGGTAGATGTCGCGAAAGTTCTGCGTCAGCGCGTCGATCGGGCGGCGTCCGGCAGGACCGCTCACTAGGGCCTGGAATGACCTGAACTGCGCCTCGACGTTGGCGCCCGGGCCCTGCGAGCCCGCCGAGCCGGCGCGGCTCTGCGACTTGCCGGCGGCCATCTGGATGCCGATGCGGGCCAGGCCCTTGGCGATGCCCACGGCGTCAGGCCGCTCGGCCGTGCCTGCCTGGACATCGAGGAACTGGCTTTCCTGGGTCAGGGTGGTCTCATCGGCAATCGCGCTGAACAGCTGATCGATCGGCGAGTTCGGCGAAGCTGCGGCGGAAAGTGCGATATATTGTGGCTTGTCCTTCAGCATCGCCTTGAACCGCAGCTGATCGAGAATGCCGTTCCACGCCGCGGCAAACTCCTTGGCATAGCGATCGAGAAGCTCGGGTCCGAGCTTGAGCAATTCCTGATCGATGCCACCCTGCTCGCCGCCGCCGCCGAGTACCCACCGGTCGTCGACAAGCATCTGCGCGATGCGTGAGAGCTGCTGGAGATAGAAATCGCTGAAGCCGGCATGGGTGTAGAGGCCGGGAATGCGAAGTCCCGATAGATCACTGCCGTCGACACGCTCGAACAGCAGCGGCGCTTCCGGACCGGCCTTGAGCGAAACGGAAAAATCGCTCAGGGCTGCCGCATGGAGGGCCGACTTGATCAGGGCCGTGGCGCGGTCGGCCAGGCTCATGCGTCCGAGTGAGCGTTGGGCGGCTTCGACAAGTGGCTGGTCGAGCTTGAAAACCGGATCATAGGCGTCGTCCAGCGCCAGCATGGCGCGCAGATGTTTTTCGAGCTGGGCCCGACCTTCGCGGTTGTTTTCGCCGGGATAGCGGTTCTGTTCCCAGTCCTGCCGCATCCAGGAGACGATCAGCTCGTCGTCGACCTTCGGCGCCTTGCCGCCCAGCATCAGATAGATCTTCAGCGGCTCATAGAGCATCGCCGGATCGGCCATCCTGGCCTGGATCGTGCGCTCGGCCTGCAGCAGCAGGCGCGATCGGAAGCTTCGCTCCAGCGCTTGCCGGTAGGCCGTCCTGGCCGCTGAAAGAAGCCGTTCGCGCTGGCTGAGGCCGAATGTCTCCTCGATCGGCGTCGGCGCGTCGCCGGTCTCGAATCCGGCCGGCAGGTTGCGCAACTGGTCGAGCGGGCCAATCACGTTTTCGAGGTCGACGTCGGCGACCTCTGTGCTTTTGAGCAGCGGTTCCGCCGCCTGGCGGTATTGGCTCATGGCCTGCGTCGTGGCGGCGAGCAGCGATCTGTTGGCCGTGAAGCTCAGCCCAAGCGCGCCCAGGGCGATCGCGGCGGCCAGGACGATCGCGCCGATGCCGCCATATCTGGCGATCGCGGCGCGCCTTTCGGCTGTCCTGTCGTATGAAACCCAGCCGGCCTCGGCGAAAATGACGTCGGCCAGAACATCGTGGAGGAAAAAGCTCTTGCCGGTGCCGGACAGATGCGCCTGCGAACTGCTGCCGAAACTGCGCCCGATCGCGCCCAGCACCTGGTCGATCGGCGTTCCTTCCTGGGTGCCCGAGGAAAAATAGAGGCCGCGCAGGCTGACGTTTACCTCGCTGCGGGAGATGTCGAACAGGCTGGTGACAAAACCGGTAACCCGGCCGCGCAATGCGCCGAACTGGGCCGGAAAGCCGAAGATGGATATGCGCGCGACCGGATCCTGCTCTTCCTGGAGCCGGTCGGCCATCTCGTCCGCCAGGCGCCCGGCCAGAGCGTCGAATTCGGCCGGAGCCTCACCGGCCAAGTTCTTGTTGCGGTCGGTGGTCTGGAAGGTCGCGCCCCACACCTTGCGCCTGCGCGCCTCGTCGAAGCCGCCGAAATAATCCATGAAACCGGAGACGAGGTCGGCTTTGGTGAACAGCAGGTAGACCGGAAACTGGATCCTGAGCGTTTCATAGGTTTCGCGCAGGCGACTTCGTATCTCGGCGACATGGGCGTCAAGCTGCCGATCGTCGAAGCTCATGAGGTCGGCAAGGCTGACTGCCAGGATGACGCCGTTAATCGGCTGCCTGGCGCGGTATTTCTTGAGCAGCGACAGGAAGGCGAGCCAATTCTTCTTGTCGCGGGACTGATCGGAATCCTGTGTCGTGTAGCGCCCGGCGGTGTCGATCAGCACGGCCTCGTCGGTGAACCACCAGTCGCAGGATCGCGTGCCGCCAATGCCGGCCACCGGCTGCGCGGTGCCGGAACCGGCAAGCGGAAAATTCAGACCGGAGTTGACCAGCGCCGTCGTCTTGCCCGCGCCGGGTGGGCCGATGACGATGTACCAGGGGATCTCGTAGAGGAAATTGCGCTTTCCGCTCGAGCGTTTGAGTGCCGCGATGGCCTCGCTCATTCGGGCCTCGAGCACCTGCGAATCGTCATTGTCGGCGTCGTTGCGCACGATCGCGGCTTCAAGCGCCTTATGCGCCGTTCGCCTTTGCCAGAACCGGACCGTGTAGAAGAGCGCCGCCGCGGCCACGACCACGCCGACGATCGCGGCGCGCAACCAGACCGGCCCGAGTGGGCGCGCATCGGCATAACGGATCAGTGGTCCGGCAAACCAGACGGCTGCCGCGAAACCGGCCAAGGCGACGACGTTGAGTATGCGCAGCAGCCAATGCGTCATGGGCGCTTCCGAGGGGCCGCGCTCATAATGTCTCCTCCTTGGGGATCATCACATCGACGCGGCGGTTCGTGGCACGGCCTTCCGGGGTCGCATTGTCGGCGATCGGCTCGTCTTCGCCCTTGCCGTCGGTGGTGATGCGCGATGGGTCCTTGACGCCGGGTGCCATCATCGCCGCGACGGCTTTGGCGCGGGCGACCGAGAGGTCGAAATTGGACTTGAACGTGCTCGATTTGCGCGGTTTTGCGTTGTCGGTATGACCGATGATCCTGATCGGCCCCGGTTCGGCGTCGAGAGCCGTGGCGATGTCTGCGGCGACGGACTGGAACTCCGGCTTCACCTCGGCCTTGCCGGGTTCGAACGTCAGGGCGTTGTTTATTTCCACCACGATGAAGCTGCCTTGCGTGCCCACCGCCAGCCCGCCGCGCGCCAGATCCTCGGCTAGCGCCGCACGGATGCGGTTGATCTGGGTGAGCGCGACGGGGGTTGGGGGAGGCGCGACTTTTGCCGGCTCGGCCGAGGCAGCCACGTCGGCGCTCTCGATTGTCACCGGCGTCGATGGATTGAGCGCCACAAGCTCGCCGGCGACGGCGTCACCCTCATTGGTGATGAAGACCCGCAAGGCAAAGAAGGCCGCCGTCAGGAGACCCGAGGTGACGGCCGCGACGGCCCAGAGCGGCAGCCGCGCTGACGGTCGCGCCATTGTCGCCGCCAATCCCTGCCAGCGGGGTGAAATGTCGTCGTCGGGCCGCGCCCTGAAGTAGCGAAGCGTGTCGAAGACGTCGCGTCGGACACGTTCGAGGTTGCTGTCCTGGCGCGCGAGGCCGCGATACTGACCTTCAAACCCCAGCGATAGGCAGGCATGCATCAGTTCGAGCAGGTCGTAATGCGCTTCCGGTTCGGCCAGCAGCTTGTTCAGCGCCTCATAGAAGCCGGCGCCGGCGGACTTGATGCGAAAGAACCGCGACAGCATGCCGTGCCCTGCCCAGCCGTCCCCCTCGGGCCAGGGCAGGTTGCCGACGAGATCGTCAACGGTTTCGCAAAGCGCAAACTTGGCGATCCGTGCGTCCTCTTCGGCAATGCCCGACTTCTGCATCGCCCGATCGAACCTTTCGATCGCCTCGGCGATGTGCAACGCCAGCGGTTCGGCACGTCTTTCGACCGGGATAAGTCGGAGCTGGCCGAGCAGCATCAGCAAGGGCGCGGCGGCGGCGATGATCGGGTTTGCCGTGGGGTAGGTGATGCTGCCGGTGGCGTCGAGGAGGACGTCCTGCTGCGGCCCCGACGAGGGCGCGGTCTCCAAGGGGCCGGCATTGGACGTCGCCCCTTGATAGATCACGGTTCCGGACACCCAGCCCGGCGGCATGTGCTGTCCGCCCCGCGGATCGAAAACCGTCGAATCCCGCACAGGCAGGGGCTGCCCGCCATCGGCGGATGCCGGCGGGGCCGGCGCCGGCTTTTTCCTGCGTCGTGGATTGGCGCGAATGACGGTCTTGCCGGCGGGGCCGAAGGGATCGTCCTTCGAGCTCATTGCTGGCCTTCCGTCCGCGCATGGCGGCCGTGCTGGCGCGCAAGACCAGGCAGGGGCAGAAGCAAAGAATGCGTGCCCTGCTGACGCGGGGAGTGTCCGGTGGAAGCTAGGCTACAGAACGCGATCCCGCCGTAACATGACATTTGCCGCAGACCCCTGGGTCATTCAGCCGTAACCGCCTGGCGAACTGTCGTATGTGATCGTAATCTCAGAAGCGTCCGATTGGAACCATATGCGCGGAACCGCCCGATTATTCTTAACGGCGGCGGTGTAGGGATCCGGCTCTAGCGCCGGAATTTACACGCTATTTTTGCTTGTCGGCCTTGGCATAGGCTTCGGCGAAATAAGCCAGGAATATGTCCAGCATGCCGTTTTCGTGGGCTTCCTCCATGGTCCGCCAGGTCGCCACGAAAGCATCCCAGGCCTGGCTTTTCTTCGAACTGAACGAGGTGGGCGGAAGCTTCCTGCCGATCGCCTCGGGCGACAGGTCGTCAAGCAGCCGGGAGAGCGCGGCCTGCATGGCCGCATAGGTGGCGAATTCGTGGGTCTTGAGATCGCGGAAGGCGTCTTCGACACTGTGCCTGGCGTCAAGATAGCCGGCCCTGCGCCGCGCGAACATGATTTCCAGGATGTCGTCGGTTCCGGGCACGAATTTGAGCGGATTGTTGTCCGCCGCGCTGATCATCGTGCGGTGCGTGCTCTTGGCCAGGATCTTGGCGGCCGCGCGGGCCTTCAGCAGCAAGGCCAGTTGCTCGACCGTCGTCCGCAGCACCGCGCCGATCTCGGCGGCAACCTCATGCGGGTCGCGCGATTGAAGCAGATCCGGCGAGATGCCGGCCGCCCGCGCGATTTCCCTGAGCAATTCGTCCGCGCCGGGGCGCTGCGCGGCCGAAGGCGGCGCGGCTGCCTGCAGCAGGGAAGACGTCGACGCCGGCGCCTGGCGTTGCTCGCGCGAATTGAAGAACGGCTCGTTGCCGAATTCCTGGGGCCGGCCCGTCGATGCCGGCAATTCCCGTTGCGTCGAACCGGATCTCGGTTGGGGGTGACCCGTCACGCCGCGCTCGTCGTCGATGGACACGAAGATGACATAGCGGCCGATCAACAGCCGGTCGCCATGGCCGAGGCGATGCGGCGCGGCCAGGCGCTGGCTGGACCCGTTGATGAAGGTGCCGTTGCGCGAAACATCGTGAAGCCAGAACGCGCCCGCCTCATAGCGGACCTCGCAATGCCGGCCGGAAATGAACTTGTCAGGGTCGGGCAGGGTCCAGTCGCAATTTTCGCGTCCGATTTCAAAGCTGCGGTCGCGCGAACCGTAACCGAGCGGGAGACCGGCGGGCGCGGCCTCGACATTGTTGATCTGCAGACTGATGAACATATGAAAGTGCCGCCGACCGCTGATCGATACTTCGCCATTCTAGCAGCTTGCGAGGACAACACGACAGCAGCCTCTCACAACCGCCTCCGGAGCAAGGTTTGCCCGCCCTTGGTTCCTTTTGGTTGGCGGGAAAACATATGGTAGGCTGAACGAAGCCTGGTGTGGCAATCCGGGAAGTCCCCGAACGTGATGCGGTTAACATAGGGGGAACTTCAAATCCGTCACACTGGCGGCCGCGTCCTGGAGGGGCACGACCCATGCCGAACGAACGTGCCACGGTTGTGCAGACGCCGTTAGGCGCCGAGCTGTTGACCTTCACCCATCTTGTCGGGCGCGATGAGATCAGCCGCTGCTTCGCCCATACGGTGGGGTTTGTCAGCACCAACCACAATGTCGATCCGCTGAAGATGCTGGGCGGCGCCGTTTCGGTCGAAGGCGAATCCGATCCGAAGCGCTGGTTCAGCGGCCTGGTGTCGGAGTTCCGGTTAACCCGCATCGAGGACCGGCTGGCCTACTATGAAGCGGTCATCAGGCCATGGCTCTGGTTTCTCGGCAACACCACCGATTGCCGCATCTTCCAGAACATGACCGCCGTCGAAATCGTCGAGAAGATCTTCTCAAAATACGGTACGGCGAAATTCGAGAAGCGGCTGCAAGGGTCCTATCCCTCGCGCGAGTACTGTGTGCAGTACGACGAGAGCGACCTTGATTTCGTGCAGCGACTGATGGAGCACGAAGGCATCTTCTATTTCTTCGAATACGACGAGGGCAAGCACACGCTCATTCTGTGCGATGCGATGAGCAAGCTGAAGGCGGCTCCGGGCTACGATAAGGTGCTTTACAATTTCGAGGGGCAGGGCTCGCGGAGGGATGTCGAATACATCACCGAATGGGTCCCGGGCAGCGAGGTGCGGCCCGGCGCCTATGCGCACACCGACTATGATTTCGAGAAGCCTGGCGCCGACCTGATGGCCAAGTCCGCCCAGCCGTGCAGCCACAAGGAGGCCTCGGGCGAGAACTACCGGCATCGCGGAGCGCATCTGGATGTGGGGCGGGGCGACAGTCTTGCCGGGATCCGGCGCGAAGAACTCCAGGCCTTGCACCAGCGCAGCGCGGCTGCCGGAACCGTGCGCGGCCTCCATTCCGGTTGCACGTTCAATCTGGAGAGTTTTCCGCGCGACGACCAGAACCAGGAATATCTGGTGATCAGCGCCGAATACAGGTTGTTCGATCCAGGCTACAGAACCCAGAACGAGATCCATGCCGAGAACTTCAAGATCGTGCTCGGCGTCGCTCCCACTTCCTTGCACTACCGTCCGCCGCGGATCACGCCGCGGCCGATCATGCGCGGCCCGCAGACAGCGACGGTGGTCGGCCCTTCGGGCGAGGAGATATTCACCGACAAATATGCAAGGGTGAAGGTGCAGTTCCACTGGGACCGCCTGGGCAAGAAGAACGAAAACAGCTCGTGTTTCGTGCGAGTCTCGCAGACCTGGGCCGGCAGCGGCTGGGGCTTCATCCAGATCCCGCGCATCGGCCAGGAGGTCATCGTCGATTTTCTCGACGGCGACCCGGACCTGCCGATCATCACCGGCCGGGTCTACAACGCCTCGCAGATGCCGCCCTATGGGCTGCCGGGCAATGCGACGCAATCAGGCTGGAAATCGAACTCGTCCAAGGGCGGCGGCGGCTACAACGAGTTGATGTTCGAGGACAAGGCCGGTTCCGAGCTGGTCAATTTCCAGGCGCAGAAGGATCACAACCTTCTGATCAAGCACGATCGCACGAAGCTGGTCCAGCACGACCAGTCCGATCGCATTGACCACGACGCCAAGCACTCCGTCGGCCACAACCTCGACGAGGACGTCGGCAACAACAAGACGGTCAAGGTCGGCGTCGACCAGACTACGAACATCGGCAGCAACGACACCGAGACGGTGGGCAAGGACCGATCGCTGACGGTGATGGCGAATGAGACGATCCACGTCGTTTCGAACTCGACGGAGAATATCGACGCCAACCATTCGCAGACGGTGGGCATCGTGCAGACGATCACGGTTGGCGCGGCGCGTGTCGATACGGTGGGGGCCTCCGAGACACGAAGCGTCGGTGCGGTGCAGTCGAACACGATCGGCGCGTCGCGGTCGGTGAGCGTGGGCGCGGCGCAGAGCCATGACATCGGAGCGGGAGACAGCTGGAACATCGCGGCGGAGCAAGCCGTCCAGGTCGGTGCCGACCAGAACTTTAAGATCGCAAAGAATCAAGGCACCGACATCGGCGCTGACCGCTCCGCCAAGATTGCCAAGGACGATCTTACCGAGGTTGGCGGCAATAGTGCGCTCAAGATTGCCAAGAAGAGTTTGGTGGACATTGGTGAGGATGGCGGGATCAAGGTTGGCAAGACGTTGTCGATCGAGGCCGGCGACGCGATCGTCATCAAGTGCGGATCAGCTGCGATCGGCATGAAGAAGGATGGGACGATCACCATCGAGGGCAAAGACATAACCGTCATCGGGTCCGGTGAAATCGAGGTCAAGGCCTCAAAGAACATCACCATGAAGGGCAGCAAGATCAACCTGAACTGAGAGATCATTCAGAATGGCCAGGACGGTCGCGAAAATTGAGGGCGTCGTAATCGGGATCTTCCTGGGTTTCGAGGATTCGGCCCCGCTGGTCGTTTTCCCTGGGAACCCGGAGCAGACGGCGCTCCAGGCACGCAGCCTCACCGAACTGACATCTTCGATGGTCGGCTCGGAAGTGGCGCTGCTGTTCCAGGGAGGTGACCCGCGGATGCCCCTGATCGTCGGGCGCATTGTCGATCCTGGCCGGAAGTCGGCGACACGGGTCATTCGGGACGGCGAGAGCGTGCAAATCAACGCCGACGAACGTCTTGAGCTGCGTTGCGGCAAGGCCACGATTGTCATGGAGAAGGACGGGCATATAACAATCCGCGGCACCTATCTCGTTAGTCACGCAAGCGCGTCGAACCGCATTCGGGGCGGTTCGATCAACCTGAACTGATGGCTGTTCCGGTGCTTCGCGAGATCGTACGCCAGCACGCGGAGATGGCTGCCTTCCTTTGGACGGTTTACGACTACCATTTGCTTCATCCAGAAGAGAATCCCGACATGGATGAAGATCGTCTGGCGCGATTGATAGAGCGGCTGGAAGCGCATCTGGACGGATTGCGGGTCGCGGGCGACATCGGCCGCGAGATTGCCAATGACCGATTTGCCGAATATCCGGAGGCGGGCGAATTGTTCGTCGTCAGGATGCTCCAGCCCACGGTTCAGCCGATAGCCGTGACGCAGCTGAATCTCGCGAGTGTGCGCAAGTATCTCGCCGCCCATCTGCCGCGCTGACTACTGGATCAGGCGAAGGTCGGTGCCGTCATAGTCAAGCTGCAACGAGTTCCATTTCTTGCCGTCGAAGCGCCAGGCAATGCCGCCTCCGACAAGATAGAGATATTCAGTGTCTGAACGCATGTCCCAGCCGGTGCCGGCGGGGTGGAACTCTACGAGCTGGTTGCCTTGTTCCCGGTAGATGCCGAATTCGCTGTCGCCCCAGTACACCTCCCCCTGAAACTGGTGAACGCAGAAAAACCTGCTCTTGGGCGCTTCCAGTTCGATCATTTCCTCGTTCACCACGCGGATGCATGTGCCATCATTGCCGCAGGCGCGAACGACGCCGTCCGGCGTTACGAAGACACCCCAAAGATCGTTTTCGATAGGCAGATCGATTGCCCGCCATCCGTCACCGACCAGCCGCTGCAGAGTTCCCACCTGGCCTACGCAGTGGATAAGATCGCGCCGTGGTCCGTGCACGTCGCGCAGGCGATGAGGCCGATCGGCTTTCAAGGCCGACCAGGCATTTCCGTCGAACGCCCACGACTGCCCCTTGTCTCCAACCAGGAGGGTGAGACCGTCGTCATAGGACCACACACGCTGCATCAGATTCTTCGCGACTTTCGTCGAGGTCCAGTTGCCCCCGCGGTAACGCCAGACGACCCTTCCCACTTCAAGGGCAAAAAGGTTGGTGAGGCTGGGGGAAGCGAGAGACGCCAGCCATTCTTCAAGCTTCAAGGTTTGACTTTGGGTTCCCGGCGCGAAGCTGCTGACTTCGAAAACAACGGAATAGGCGATGTCGTGGTCCTGCGTTCCGAGTTCGAAAAGCAGGGCACAGTGATCCCGCCCGAACGGTACGATCTGCATGCATTGGGCATGGTAGCGCGGGTCCCGGAGGATCGTTTCGATGTCGTTGGTGAACTTGCTCACGGCTAACTCCTACCTTGTCATGGCCCTGACGTCTTTGATGCTCATAGGTGGCTTGCCGGTCGCTTTCCTATGCTCGTTGATCTTTTCCTGGATGTGAGCAAGGAAGACCGCGACCAGACAGGCGGCCACTCTTGCCTTCTCCGCGGCTGATTTGCCGGCCATGTTCTCGTGATTCTCCACCGACGCTTCAGCGCAGGTGTCGGTGAACTCACCTAGGTTCGGATCGTCATTCTTCAGGCTGTCACGACATACCTTGCTCTTGTCGTAATGGTCCGTGCCGGTGGTTTGACCGTTCCTGATGCCGCTGGGCTTGGTGTCGCCCTTGGTCCATCTGGAATGCATGCAAAGGCAGGGCGCGTCGTCACATTTGTAGTTCTTGAACTTGGCCTTGGTCTTATTGCGGTTGCCGGACACTGCCATGAACTGATTTTCGACATAGTGTTCCGACCATTCCCCCTTCTTGCTGTCGCACGTGCTGTCGCCGTGGCGGTGAAGAACCATATCGTTTCTGGTCAGGATCGTTTTGCACGAGACGCCATCGACCTCCCACTGCGCCGCATGCGTCATCGGCGGGGTGTTTGCTTGGGGCGAAGCGTGATTGTTCGTCGCGAGATCCGTATGGCGAACGACTGGCTCGCCATCGAACTTCACGTCGCTCGACCAGGAATTGAAATATTCCTTGCCGGTATTCTTGGACGTGATGACGCCCTTCTTCGCCGCGCAACCGGCCTCGGTGCCGGATGTCTTCGTCAGGTAAGACTGGTTCTTGATGTTGACCGTCTTGCCGGCGATCTTGACGGTACCCGTTCCCTTGTCGGTGTCCGATGCAAAGCCGAAACTCGGATAGGGGACCGGTACGCCTGGTGGGGTGGCCGGATTTTCAGGCGGCGTGAAGCACACGTCCGGAAACGCCCCCAAGGTCTTTGCGTCGACGGCTTTGCCGGAAATTTCCAGACCGTTGGCAAAAACGTTCGTCGACATCAGCTTGCAGCCGCAAATATAGCGGCGCCGCACGCACCACTGTCGTTGGACGCTTCGATCAGGACCGGATTGCCCTTGTCGTAGCCCTTCCGGGCCGCGGTCCATGCCATACCCATCATCATGGGCACGACGGCCGCGCCGATGTTGCCCAAGGATTCGGTCGGCGACAACAGATCCTGGAAGGCATGGCGCCCCCGGACCAATCTCAACGATGCCAGTGCTGTCTGCCGGAACCAGTATTGCTCGCCCACGAGATCAGACATCCGGTAGCCAACCCCGTTCATTTCGATGCCGGTCTGCTCAAGCGCCACTCGGTAGGCGGTCGTC
>NZ_RZOJ01000126.1:0-14246 GCF_003998845.1 Mesorhizobium sp. M4A.F.Ca.ET.022.05.2.1
GTCGTGGGCGGCGTCGATACGGTCGCGCTCGGTCTGGCGGTTCTGCGACATCATGATCACCGGCGCCTGCAGTGCTGCGATCATCGAAAGCACCAGGTTGAGGAAAATAAAGGGATAGGGGTCGAAGGCGTCGCGAGACAGCAGCCAGACATTGCCGAAGGTCCACAAGACCAGGAAGGCGATGAAGGTCAGGATGAACGACCATGAGCCGCCGATGCGGGCGATAGTGTCGGCGACCCGGTCGCCGAACGTCTGGTGAAAGGCGACGGCCTTGTTGGTGTCCTTCGAGATGGTGGTGCGATCAAGCGCGCTTTGCAGCACCCGGCTTTCGAGCTTGCTCAATGCATCCGGCCTTTGCTTCAGCCAGCGGTTCGCCAGATCCTCGACTGTCTTGTTCATGTGTCGCCTCCGTCACCGTCCGCGATAAGAGGTAGAGGCTGCCGGTTCGAACGGGAAGTGGTAGATTGACGCGACTTGCGAGGAACCAAATGGCTGACTTTCAAAGAATCCGCGCCCGTGCGGCAAAGCGCAAGGGCGGCGAAGCGGCGCTGGCGTCGCTGCTCGGGCCGCTGCCGGACAATAAGGCCGTGGCTAAGGTCACGGATGACCGCATCCTGTCGACGATGGCCGAGCGGATTTTCGCCGCCGGTTTCGTCTGGCGCGTCATCGAACAGAAGTGGCCGGGTTTCGAGGAGGCGTTCCTCGGTTTCGAGCCGAAGCGCTTGCTGTTCCAGCCCGACGATTTCTGGCATGAACTCGCCTCCGACAAGCGCATCGTGCGCAATCCGCAGAAGATCAAGGCCGTCCGCGACAACGCCGCCTTCGTCGAGCGCGTGTCGAAGGAGCATGGCGGCTTCGGCAAATTCCTCGCCGCCTGGCCGGCCGACGACCAGATCGGGCTGACGGCCTATCTCGGCAAGCACGGCAGCCGGCTGGGCGGCAACACCGGCCAGTACTTCCTGCGCTGGCTGGAGTGGGACACCTTCGTCGTCTCGGCTGACATGGCGGCGGCACTTCGCGATGCCGGCATCGACATCGCCGAGAACCCGACCTCGAAGCGGGACCTCGACAAGATCCAGGCGCAGATCAATCAATGGTCGGCTGAAACCGGCCTTCCGCGCCGGCACATCTCGCGCATCCTGGCGATGTCGATCGGCGAGAACCGCTCCGTGGAAGCGCTGAGCGAGTATATGAATGACTAGGGCTGGGTCGGCGAAATCTCGCGGTCTAAATCGATCGATCGGGATACGATCAACATCCGTCGATCGATCCTATTTGGTACAAGCAATCGCCATTGCCCGGCGATTTCGGCCACGCTAAACCCACTGCATGACCAAGAAGCCCGACATCCTGCGCATCGCCATCGCCCAGCTCAACCCGACCGTCGGTGACGTCGCCGGCAATCTTGCCAAGGCGCGCGAGGCGAGGGCGGATGCGGCCCGGCAGGGCGCCGATCTCGTGCTCTACACCGAGCTCTTCCTCGCCGGCTATCCGCCGGAAGACCTGGTGCTGAAGCCCGCTTTTCTGAAGGCTTGTGAAAAGGCCGCGGAAGATTTCGCCAAGGACACTGCGGATGGCGGTCCCGGCGTCATCATCGGCACGCCCTTGAAGCGCAAGAGCGGCACGCACAATTCGATCATCGTCGCCGATGGCGGCAAGATCCTGGCCGAACGCTACAAGCTCGACCTGCCGAACTATGGGGAGTTCGACGAAAAGCGCGTCTTCCAGGCCGGGCCGGAACTGCAGGGGCCGGTCAACTTCCGCGGCGTGCGCATCGGCATTCCGATCTGCGAGGACATCTGGGGCGAGGTCGCCGTCTGCGAGACGCTGGCCGAAAGCGGCGCCGAGATCCTGCTGGTGCCGAACGGCTCACCCTACTATCGCGCCAAGATCGACGTCCGCCATCAGGTCGTCATCCGCCAGGTCATCGAAACCGGCCTGCCGATGATCTACGCCAACCAACTGGGCGGCCAGGACGAGCTGATCTTCGACGGCGCTTCTTTCGCAATCGGCGCGGACAAGACGCTTGCCTTCCAGATGAGCCAGTTCGAGGACGCGGTCGACGTCACCACCTGGAAGCGCACGGATGACGGCTGGGTCTGCGCGGAAGGGGCGATGTCGAAGATCCCGGAGCGGGAAGAGGCCGACTATCGCGCCTGCATGCTTGGCCTGCGCGACTACGTCAACAAGAACGGCTTCAAGAACGTCGTGCTCGGCCTGTCCGGCGGTATCGATTCGGCGATCTGCGCCGCCCTTGCCGTCGATGCGCTGGGCGAAGAACGGCTGCGCGCGGTGATGATGCCCTACCGCTATACCTCGAAGGATTCGCTGAAGGACGCCGAGGACTGCGCCCGCGCGCTTGGCTGCCGCTACGACATCGTACCGATCTTCGAGCCGGTCGAAGGTTTTCTGCACGCACTGACGCAGATGTTCGAAGGCACCAAGGAAGGCATCACCGAGGAGAACCTGCAGAGCCGCGCGCGCGGCACCATCCTGATGGCGATCTCCAACAAGTTCGGTTCGATGGTCGTCACCACCGGCAACAAGAGCGAGATGTCGGTCGGTTACGCCACGCTTTACGGCGACATGAATGGCGGCTTCAACCCGATCAAGGACCTCTACAAGATGCAGGTCTATGCACTGTCGCGCTGGCGCAACAGCCACGTGCCGCCGGGCGCGCTCGGCCCTTCCGGCGAGGTGATCCCGAAGAACATCATCGACAAGGCGCCGTCGGCGGAGCTGCGCGAGAACCAGACCGACCAGGATTCGCTGCCGCCCTATCCGGTGCTGGACGATATCCTTGAATGCCTGGTCGAGCACGAGATGGGCGTTGACGAGATCGTTGCGCGCGGCCATGACCGGGCGACAGTGGCGCGGGTCGAGCACCTGCTCTACATCGCCGAATACAAGCGCCGGCAGGCCGCACCGGGCGTGAAGATCACTAGGAAGAACTTCGGCCGCGACCGCCGCTATCCGATCACCAACCGGTTCAGGGACGGGCGGTAAGCGCTCCGTCCGCAGCGCAGCCGCATAGCCTGAGCCACGGCAACGGCACAACCCGCCGTTGTTGCAAAATCGTCTCACTGCTTGGACCAGATGCGCATTTGGTCGCAGCCTGGCTTGGCGATGCGCAGGGGCGTCTCTATAAAGGCGTCTCCGCGATTCTCCACCTGGAGGAACCGAATGCCACAATTTGACATCGTTATGCGAGGCCGCGAAGCCTAGGTCCTGATCGAGGCCTCGCGAAGGCTTGCCTTCGCGACAAGAACTCGATCGAGGAGAGGCATCTGCCGCTGCCGGTCGCCGCCGGCATATGGGCGTGCCGCCACTATGCTGAACCTCCGCATTCCCGGCGCCAGATTGGCGCCAACGCGGTTTTCTCAATTTCCAGCTTACCGGGACCGGGCACATTTGCGCCTGGATGACATCATGGCTCGTTTTCGAATCGATCTGCGTGCCGAAGCCTTCCGCAGCGTGCTTGGCTTCACGCTCGGCCATTGGCGGCGCCAGCCGTGGCGGCTTTCGCTGATCATGGCCGCCTTCCTTTTGTCGACGCTGGCCGATGTGCTGACGCCGCTCTATTCCGGACGGCTGGTCGACGCCGTCGCCAGCAGTGGTGCTGCCGACGACGTCGCCTGGAACGCGGCAATCTCAGCCTTCTGGATGCTGGTCGCCCTGGCGCTGACCGGCGTCGTGCTGCGCAACGCCGCCTTCATGGCCATCGTCGAGCTGACGCTGAAGATGATGGCCGACATCGCCGCCGAGGCCTTCCACCGCGTCCAGCGTTTTTCCACCGACTGGCATGCCAACAGCTTCGCCGGCTCGACCGTGCGCAAGATCACGCGCGGCATGTGGGCGCTCGACCTGCTCAATGACACGATCCTGATCGCACTGTTGCCGTCGGTCGTCATGCTCGTCGGCTCGACCCTGCTGCTCGGCTGGTTCTGGCCGCTGATGGGCGCGGTGGTCGCCGCTGGCTCTGTGCTGTTCATCATGGTGACGGCGATGCTGTCGCTTGGCTATGTCGCGCCGGCGGCCCGGCTCGCCAACACATGGGATACGCGCCTTGGCGGTTCACTCGCCGATGCGGTGAGCTGCAATGCCGTGGTCAAGGGTTTCGGCGCCGAGGCGCGCGAGGAAGCGCGTCTTGCCTGGGTCGTCGCCAAATGGCGCGCCCGCACCCGCCGCACCTGGGTGCGCGGCACCGTCAACGGCACCACGCAGGGCACGATGCTTCTGCTGCTGCGGACGGCTGTGATCGGTCTGGCGCTGATGCTGTGGGCGTGGGGCGAGGCCAGCGCCGGCGACGTCGCCTTCGTGCTCACCTCGTTCTTCGTGCTGCAGGGCTATCTGCGCGACATCGGCACGCATATCCGCAACCTGCAGCGTTCGATCAACGACATGGAGGAACTGGTCGACTTCCAGGCCGAACCGCTCGGCATCGAAGACCGGACGACCGCGGGGCCGATCCGCATCAGCGATGGAGGCATCAGCTTCGACAAGGTCACCTTCCACTATGGCAACCATCGGCTGCCGCTCTACCGCGATTTCTCGGTCGAAATCGCGCCCGGCGAGCGCGTCGGGCTGGTCGGCCATTCCGGTTCGGGCAAGACGACCTTCGTCAAGCTGATCCAGCGCCTCTACGATGTGAACGCCGGCAGGATCCTGATCGACGGCCAGGATATTGCCGAGGTGGCGCAGGCATCACTGCGCGCGCAGATCGCCATCGTCCAGCAGGAGCCGATCCTGTTCCACCGCTCGCTGGCCGAGAACATCGCCTATGCCCGGCCCAGCGCCACGCAGCCCGAGATCGAGCATGCGGCGCGGCTGGCGAGCGCGCATGAGTTCATCGCCAACCTGCCGAAAGGCTATGGCACGCTGGTCGGCGAGCGCGGCGTGAAGCTGTCGGGCGGCGAGCGCCAGCGGGTGGCGATCGCGCGTGCCTTCCTCGCCGACGCGCGCGTCCTGATCCTCGACGAGGCGACGTCCAGCCTCGATTCGGAATCGGAGGTGCTGATCCAGCAGGCGATGGAGCGGTTGATGGTCGGCCGCACGACGCTGGTCATCGCCCACCGGCTGTCGACCGTCAGGGCGCTCGACAGGCTGCTGGTGTTCGATCGTGGCCGCATCGTCGAGGAGGGCTCGCATGACCAGCTGATCCGGCTGAACGGCGGCATCTATCGCCGCTTGTTCGAACGCCAGGCGCTCGAGCTGACCAAGGGTCTGGTCATCTGACGTGAAAGAGGGCATCCACTCGCTCCGGACGCCCTTCAAATCGACACAGAGGCAAGGCCCGCTGAGGCGATCAGCCGTAGTGCAACTTCGGCTTCGGCTCGGTGCCGGTGAACTGGACGCCGACGCGATCGTTGCGGCGCCAGCGGACCTCCGATCGGTAGGCGACGCCGTCGACCGGTACATAGAGCAGGAAGCGATCGGGAACGCGGGCGTCCGGCGCGACCTTCAGCTCGGCGCCGCCCTCATTCTGGTTGCGCAAGGTGCAGCTGATCTCGGAATTCTTGATGCCGGTGATGATCGAACCGCCCTTGAGCACGCGCTGGCGGTGCTTGCGACGGCTGTCGCTGGAATTGTTTTCGAGTGGTTGTGTGGTGTTGGTCATCGCCAAGTATGCCAGGGCAGCCGAATCGATCTTAGAGGTCATACTGGCGCGCGGCAATGACCGGTCCGAAGCATGGCTCCGCCGTGCCGGTGTTAGGCGGTCAATTCACGCGAATTTGCGCGGATTGGCGCAGAAATGGGCGATGATCTGGCAGAGGTCCGGCTCGTTGACCATGCGCACGGCTTCGGTCGAGTTCACCCATTTGCGGGTGCGCGCCCGCTTTTCCTTCCAGCGGTCGGCAACGCGGTCGACCCGCAGCGGGAAGACCAGCACCTCGCAAGGCACTTCCTCGCCGGAAGCGAGTGCCTTGGCATAGAAATAGCGGCCGGCTTCGAGATGGGAGACCGTGCCGCGCAACCCGGCTTCTTCGCCGGCCTCGCGCGCCGCCGCCTCGCAAAGCGGCTCCTTGGCTTCCGGCCAACCCTTGGGCAGCACCCAACGGCCGGTGTCGCGGCTGGTGATCAGCATGATCTCGACGCCATCGCCGGCCTCGCGCCAGGGCAAAGCGGCAACCTGCAGGCGGCACGGCGCGGTGCCGAACAGTCGCCGGACCCTTTCGGCTAGATGATAGTGCGTCGTTGGCCTCGTCAACATTGGAGAAGCTAGCCCCAGCCCTCGAACTCGTTGTCGCCTTAAGAAACGAATCTTACGACCGATTATACGCAACAAAAGTAAAAAACTTCACAGGAACTTGTTGAATTCCACCAAGAAAAGTCGATCACGCGAAACAGGGCTCTCGGCGCTCCTTGCTCGCGTAGCAAAAAAATGCACGCTGAATCGTTTCAGTAGAATATCTAACCAGGTCAGCCGGCGTGATCGTCGGCGATCGGCTTCTGGTAAGTGAAGCCCATATCCCAGGGAAAGTAGATCCAGGTATCCTGGCTGACCTCGGTGACGAAGGTATCGACCAGCGGTCGCCCCTTCGGCTTGGCGTAGACGGTGGCGAAATGCGCCTTAGGCATCATGGCGCGTACGATGCCCGCGGTCTTGCCGGTGTCGGTGAGGTCGTCGATGATCAGCACACCGGCGCCGTCGTCGGCGAGCAACGCCGGCGTGATTTCCTTCAGAACCTGCAACTGCCCCTGGCTGGTGTAGTCGTGATAGGAGGCGACGCAAACCGTCTCGATGACCCGGATGCCGAGCTCGCGCGAGATGATGGCGGCTGGCACAAGGCCGCCGCGGGTGATGCAGACGATCGCCTTCCACTGCCCCTTGCTGGCGCCGGCAAGCCGCCAGGCAAGCGCGCGGGCGTCGCGGTGGAACTGGTCCCAGGAGACCGGGAAGGCTTTTTCGGGAAGGGACATTTTTCGCGCACTCCGCAACACGCGACCAGGCGCGTGACGACATCCAAGGGGAATGCAGGCGGAATTAGCGGGAAAATGCCGCCCTTGGCAAGGTGGCGGCTAGCGATACCGGTGGACTTAACGCCGCGCTTGCTTTGAACGGCGTTAGGTCATCTAGACAGGAAGGCCGCCACTGGCGCGGTGCGCAGCACCGTGCGTGTCACGCCGCCGAACAGCAGTTGGCGCAGCCAGGAATGGCTGTAAGCGCCGAGCACGAGCAAGTCGGCGCCGGTCTCGGCGATGCGTGTCTGGATCAGGTCATCGACGGAACCGCCATTCGACCTCTGCACCGAGACGCTGACGGTGGCGCCGTGCCTGGAGAGCGCCGCGGCGATCTCGGCGCCGGCGGCCTCCGGGGCTTCGTCCAGCGTCTCCGGCGGATCGATGATCAATATGTCCGTCTTCTCCGCCTCGCTGATGAAGGGCAGGGCGTCGAAGGCGGCGCGTGCGGCCTCCTTGCTGCCGTTCCAGGCCAGGAGCACACGCTTGAAGGTTGTGATGAGGGGGCCTTCATGCGGCACCACGAGCACGGGCCGTCCGGCATCATAGACCAGCGTGTCGACATCGGCGCTCGGATCGCCGCCGGTGTCGCGCTGGGCGGCGATGATCAGGTCGGCTGCACGGACGCTTGAAATGCCGGTCAGCGCGCTGTCGCCGGAAAAGCTCTCGAGGCTGCGCCACTCGAAGGATAGGCCCGACGCTTCGATGCGCCTCAGGAAAAGCGCTTCCAGCTTGTCGGCGCGTTCCCGGTTCATCTCGGCCGACACCTGCAGGAACTCGGTGTCCGGAAAGCCGGTCGCCGAGGTGTAGGGGACTGGAAGCGCCTCGGCATGGATGCCGACGAGATGGCTTTGAAAGCGGTCGGCAAGCGGGATGGCGCAATCGAGCACGCGCTCGGCGTCCTGCTCGTTCTGCAATATGGCGACGATGGTCTTGAAGCGCATGGCAATCCCTCATCTTGCGGCGATCGAAAATCGCCTGCGACAAACGCTAGAGGAGCGCGCTTGGTTCCGGAATGACCTGGATCAACCGGCCGCCTTGGCGAGGCCGGCCACCATGGCTTCGACATCCCTGCGCGCGGCCTCCAGCGCTTCCTCGCTGCGGGCGCGCACGACGAGTTCGGTCCAGAACTTGCCGTCGCCATATTTCGGGTAAGAGCCGATGATGGTGTCGGAATGCGCCTTCTGGATATCGGCCAGGGGGCCGCCGATCAGGCCCTCGCCGAACGGGCACTGGACCGTCACCGACAGCATTTTGGTCCCCGCCTTCAGCGTCGGCACGACATTGTCGAGCATGGCCTGGAAGATCGACGGCACGCCGGCCATGACATGGACGTTGCCGATGCGGAAGCCCGGCGCGATAGACACCGGATTGTCGATATGGTCGGCGCCACGCGGCATGCGCGCCATGCGCTTCCTCGCCTCGGTGTATTCAATGCCGCGCGCGGCATAGCTCGCTTCCAGCATCGCATAGGCCTTGGCGTCGTATTCGCATGGCACGCTGAACGCCTTGGCGATCGAATCGGCGGTGATGTCGTCATGCGTGGGGCCGATGCCGCCGGTGGTGAAGACGTAGGTGTAGCGAGCGCGCACGGCATTGACCGCGGCGACGATCTCGTCCTCCTCGTCGGCAACGATGCGCACTTCCTTCAGGTCGATGCCTATGGCCGTCATGATGTCGGCAAGGTGGCCGATGTTCTTGTCCTTGGTCCGGCCCGACAGGATCTCGTCGCCGATGACGAGCATGGCGGCGGTGACAATTTCAGGCATGGCTGGCTCCGGCAAACAGGGTCGCCTGAGATAGCGCGGCGATGGGCCGCCGGCAATCAGCCAGCACTATGCCACGGCGGCGCCTTGCAGCGACATCTGCGGCGGGTAATCTGCCTCGGTCTGCTGCGGGTGGAAGATGTCGATATCGATTCTGTGGTGGCTGCTCGGTGGCGTGGTCGTGCTGGCGGTCGTGGTGCTTCTTTTTTTGGTGCTGGCGACATGGTGGATCGCCGCCAAGGCGAAACGGCTGGTGCCGGCGCGCTGAACGTTTGTCGAGATCGACGGCAACCGCATCCATTATGTCGAGGAAGGCGAGGGCAGGCCGATCGTTTTCCTGCATGGGCTAGGCGCCCAGCACCATCATTTCCGCCACACGCTGTTCGGCCGTTTTGGCCCCGGATATAGGCTGATCGCGCTCGACCGTCCGGGCTCTGGCTATTCGGTGCGGGCTGGCGACGCCACCGGGCGACTGCCCGAGCAGGCCGAAATCGTGCGGCGCTTCATCGACAAGCTGGGGCTGGAGAAGCCGCTGGTCGTTGGTCATTCGCTGGGCGGCGCAATCGCGCTGACGCTGGCGGTGGAGCACCCCGGGAGGATTTCGGGCATCGCCTTGCTCGCACCCCTGACGCATCTGGAAACCAGGGTGCGCCAGAAATTCGACCTGCTCTACGTTCCTTCGCGGCTGCTGCGCCGGATCATGGCGTATACGGTGGCGATACCGTTGAGTTTGAAATACGCGGAGCCGACAATGAGGTTCATCTTCGCGAGCAGGCCGTTCCAGGTGACTATATGACCGGAGGAGGCGGCTGGCTCGGGTTGCGGCCCGCCCATTTCCATGCAACCTCGACCGATGTTGTTGCGGTGGAACAGGATCTCGGCCGCATCGAGCAGCGCTATGGCGAGATCGCCATGCCTGCCGGCATTTTGTTCGGCACCGCCGACCGCGTCATTGGCATGGCTGTCCATGGCCAACCGATGCGGGACAGGCTCAAAGGGCTCGATTTCGAGGCCGTCGACGGCGTGGGCCACATGCCGCAATTCATCGAGCCGGAGCGCGTCGCCGCTTTCGTCAGGCGCATTGCCGAGCGGGCGTTTGCTGGCTGAACATCACCCAGCCCTCACGACAATTCACTGAACCTTCGACGTGACCATCGGGTCTGACCCATGTCGCATCAGGGAGCAAAACCAATGATGATGAGACTGCTTGCAGCCTCGGCTTTGACGATCGGCCTCGCCACATCGGCATTGGCCCAGTCGGCCGAGACAACGTCTGGAAGCCATCGCAACTGGCTGTTCGAAACGAAGACACGTTCCCCGTCGATCGCAACACCACGGCCAGCATTGCCGGCAGCGATGCGTCAGGCCTGAACACGCTGGGCAACCCCGGCCCGGCCGGGCCTTGCGCCTCTAGCACGTCCGGACCCGACGCCAATGCCGGGCAAGAACGTCAACGATCAGTATTGCGGCAAGTAGCAGACCGCACGCTTTCCAAGTGGCGGCAGGGTGCCATGGCGGGTATCGGCGGCCGCTGTGGCAAGGGCCGCGCCAGGAGCAGACGCTAGTCGGAAACTTCGGTTTGTGGCCGATCCCGGCCGTCGGCCAGTTCGTCGTGCCAATTGCCTTCGGCGTCCTCGTATTGGATGCCGTCCGTGGCGCCGGCGATCTGCTGCTCGGCCGAAGCGATCTCGGCGGCGCGCAGCGCGTCCTGGTGGGTAGGGAACGTCTCCGAAAAGGTCGCACCGACCTTGTAGGCCCAGCCGCCATCGTGCTCGACGATCTTGTAAGTCAGCTTCGCCATGAAGTCCTCCGGTTGAAAAGCCCCCTTTTGCTCAATGCAGCCGATCGTCGGGCAAGCGGTCGTCGGGCACCAGCACTTCCGATTCCTTGGCCGCTTCGATCAAGGCCCTGCGCGCATCCGCCGTCGAACGATATCCTTCCAGCACTTTGAGGCAAGTGTCGACGGCATCACGATGCCGCGGGCCGCGATTGAGCGGCCAAACCGTCATCAGGCATTCCGCCGCTTCTTTTGTGCTGCGGATCTGGCGATATTTGCCGACATGGCCGAGTTCGACCACCACCGGCTTTTCAAAAGGCTTGCTGTCCATCATGGCCGCAAACGCAAAGCAGCCAATTTGGTTGCAATCGTGTCTTCCAGGCTGCGCCCAAACGTCTCAGCGAAGTTGGTCAGCCCGCCGCCTTCATCCAATGCCGCATCGTCGTCACCGAGCGGGCAAGCTGCGGCGCCGGGTGGATTTCCTCGCCGAAGGTGGCCGCGTGCCAGCGAACGCCGCCGCATCTCTGGCGCGAAGCAGGTAACGTGATTAGACTTGAAGTCGGAGAGACCTAATGCCGGGCCCGTTCGAAGCCGTTAGCACATACTTCCATGCGAAGGATGGGAACCGTCCATTCTTGATGCGGCGCGCCTTTACTGAAGACATCCATCTGGAAATGGTCGTGAAGACCGAAGCCATCTCCTTTCCGAGTTCGGCCGACGGGGTGGCCGCGATCGAAGAGATTCTTAGTCGTGGTTTCGCCAATGATTTCGAGAACGTCTACACCTTCTGCCTTGCGCAACCAACGGAGGCCAATCGGCGCCATTTTCCATGCCACTGGCTGGTCGGTATGTCGGCCAAGAACAATGGTCCAATTCGGGTCGGGAGCGGGCGCTACGACTGGTATTTTACACGGGGTGCACAGTGCAAGGTCGAAAAGCTGGTCATCACCATAGATGTGATGCAGATATTTCCTGCTGATAAGCTTGACCGGATCATGGGCTGGATTACGAATCTGCCTTATCCCTGGTGCGAGCCCGGGGAGATGATGAGAGAAATGCCGCGCCTTGAAGGGCTTGCACCCATTCAGCGCTACCTGAAGGAGATTCGGCCAATTCCGCCGGAGCGCTGATGCCCCGGAAGAAAAGCCGCTAACAACCTGCACCAGACACGAGGCGGTGAAAAATGCCGCCCTGGACCAATGGCTGGCCCGATTGCATGAATGGCGGTTCGCGGCTAGGCCCCGTGCGCGGGCACGGGTTCATCGGAGTTCATCATGGAAGATCGCATTCGCATCCGCTCGGAAGAGGTGCTGTCCGACGACTGGGCGGTCCTGAAGAAGACGGTGCTCGATTATCGCCGACGCGACGGGCAGTGGGAGACGCAGATCCGCCAGACCTACGATCGCGGCGATGGCGCGGTGATTCTGCCCTTTGATCCCGCTCGCTCGACCGTGCTCTTGGTGCGGCAGTTCCGGTATCCGGCCTATGTCACCGGCCATCGCGAACCCCTGATCGAGGCCTGCGCTGGCCTGCTCGACGAGAACGACCCGGAAACCTGCATCCGCAAGGAGGCGGAGGAGGAGCTCGGCTACCGGCTGAAGGACGTCGAGCGGCTGTTCGCGCCCTATATGAGCCCGGGCAGCGTGACGGAGCGGCTCTGGTTCTTCGTCGCGCGCTACACCCCGGCCGACCGCATCTCGGCCGGCGGCGGCGCGCCGGAAGAGGGTGAGGATATCGAGGTCCTGGAGATGACGCTCGACGACGCGCTGGCCGGCATCGCCGACGGGCGCATTGTCGATGCCAAGACGATCATCCTGATCCAGCACCTGAAATTGTACCCGATCCCGGCTTGAAGGCTGCCGGGCGCCAAGTTCCGGCGCCAGCCCACGCAGCGTCCGCACAAGGGCGGTTGACGTTTCGGCCCGAAGCCCCGAAAAGCAACGGGCGCGGACGTGGCGGAACTGGTAGACGCAAGGGACTTAAAATCCCTCGATCTCTGATCGTACGGGTTCGATTCCCGTCGTCCGCACCATCGCACTGGCGCGATCACGGAATTACGCTCAGCGCCCACCTTGCTAAGTTCCTCTGGCGGCGGACTTGATCCGCCTAGGGCCGGCGTCTTACCCCAAAGCCCCCCGCCCAACAGGCGCCGGCCTCTTTTTGTCAGAGATTATTGCGATCACTCCTCGCGAAACTCCTGGTTCTGTTCCGTTAGCGGTCGCTGAAATACCTTGTCGCGATTGAGCATTCACCCTAAACTCTGCCCTTCTCAAAGCGTGCCCAGTCCTCCGGTTTGACACAGGGGGTAGCGAATGCGCTGCGTTTTGCTTTTGCTTCCATTGGTGCTTTTGCACCTTCCGATTGCAACGCATGCCGCCGCTATCCACGACGCCGCCACGAAGGGCGATGTCGCGGCGATCACCGCAGCGCTCGACGCAGGTGCTGGCGTTGATGAGAGCGATGGGAAAGCGACACCACTCTATCTTGCGGTTAAGAGTGGGCATTTTGCGGCGGCAAAACTGCTCATGGATCGCGGTGCCGACGTCAACGCCGCCCCGACACCGCTTTTGGGTCCTGCTCTCATGCCGGCTTTGGCAAAACGCAGGATCGACTTGATCAAACTGTTGCTGGACGGAGGCGCAAATCCAAATTCGAAGCGCAGCCGCGAAAACGCTATCCACATCGCGGTCAATCTGGGTTGCCTCGATTGCGTGAGGGCACTGGTCGAGGCCGGCGCGGACGTCAATGCGAAGACAAAGGACGGCAAGACGCCGCTCCATCTGGCAAAATTCAAGGGGCTACGCGAAATCGCTGACTATCTCATGTCGCACGGCGTCATCTTGCCAACGCCGTCTCCGATCTCGATGAAGTTGGCTACCGCCGATATTGAGAAAGGCCGAACCTCCTTCACCCGACTATGTGCCGGTTGCCACAATGTCGAGCCACAGGGAGGAACCAAGACGGGGCCGAACTTGTGGAGTGTCGTCGGCCGCGATAAGGCCTCTATGACAAAAATGCGTTATTCCGACACCTTGCTGGGCTGGGAAGGCGTGTGGACGTACGAGGACCTGAACAAATATCTGCTTGAGCCCATGGTCACTACGCCAGGCGTTTACATGGAGATGCCCGGTGTTCCGGATGAGACTGAACGGGTCAATCTCATCGCCTACTTACACACACTCAGTGACAAGCCGATCCCGCTGCCCTGAACCCCTCGTCCTACCCCAGGAGGGCTTGGCCGGGTCGCTGTGTAAGGTCGTAATCGCGCATCAACCGACCTCCCGATACCTACTCCGATTTAGCAATCTCTCAGCTATGGACTCGATTGCTGTGTGGAAGCATTCTCGGCGCTCGGGGAGAGAAGGGCGTGGATAAATTAAACATAGGGGCTGATCAGGCTAAACGCTGGCGAGACCAGGCCCTGCGCGGTCGGAGGAGGCGCCTTTCGCGCGGCGCCGTGTCGTGGGCGCTGATCCTGGTGGCGATAATCATTCTCTGCGGTCTGATTGTGCTGAAAGCCCACTAGTAAGCGTCACTTCAGGCTTTGCGTGGCACTTTGGACACCCAAGGGTGGACACACAGAGATGACTTAAAATCACTCGATTTCCGATCGTACGGGTTCGATTCCCGTCGTCGCATCATGGTACTGGCGCGATCGCGGAATTACCCTTTTCGCCCATGTCGTTAGGTTAATCTGGTGGCGGACTTGATCCGCCCAGGCCGGCGTCTTTCAGGCCCCACCC
>NZ_RZOJ01000127.1:0-14223 GCF_003998845.1 Mesorhizobium sp. M4A.F.Ca.ET.022.05.2.1
CCGTCTGGCCCGAGGCGAGGCGGAACAGCCCTTCCTTCGGCTGGCTGATGCGGGCTTCGGCGGAGACGCGGACCTGGCCGACGACGGCGCCGAGCGCGTTGGCGACGTCGGTATCGTCGGGCACGACGCAGCCATTGCCGACCAGCCGCGGCAGGCCGGCATAATGCAGCGGCGCCGAAGCGCCGAGGCCGATGACCGGACGGTCGAGCGCCACGCTGAGCCGGGCGATGCCGGGATGGGCATCGACGGCGCGCTGCACCAGCGCATGCGCGACGGCGGCGGCGCCATCCAGCCCGTCCTCGGTGAAGGCGGTTTCGAGGATGTATTCGGCCGACCAGCGGGTCAGCGTCACCAGCACGCGTTCGGCGATCGCTTCTGGCGTCGCCGCGATGGCCTGGCCGCGGCCGTCGCGCTTGCGGGCGAACAGCTCGGCGCCGAGGCGGGCGGTGGCGGCGTGCCAGTTGGCCTGCTTGCCGAGCACATGGGCGGCGTCGGACGGCGTGAAGCCGCAGATGTGCACGAGGCCGCGCGCCACCAGCCGGTTCAGCGTCGCGTTCTGGGCGTTGGAAGAGAGCAGCCGGTCGAGCGCCAGCGGCGTGGCGCCGATCGCCTCGTAGAGTTTTGCTTCCGGCGCGGTGAGGCCGGCGGCAAGCCGGTCCGGCACGCCGGTGCGCACCGCGAAGCGGCCATCCATGCGGCCGGGATTCGGCGCCCGCAGTTGCCGCTCCAGCTCCGATGTCACCGCCTCGCCATGCGCCAGGCCGGCCAGCGCCAGCGGCACCAGGCGGCGCGGCCCGAGCAGGATTTTTGGATTGAGCGCTCCGTCCTCCAGCGCCACTTCGGAATCGCCGCCGAGGCCGAAGGTGCGCATCGCCACGGCCTCGACCATGGTGCGGAAACCGCCGACGGTGGCGCCCTCCGGATCGAGCCGCGGGCGGCCGCTGTCGAGCACGGCGACGTCGGTGGTGGTGCCGCCGATGTCGGAAACCACGGCATCGTCGAGGCCGGTCATGTGGCGGGCGCCGACGAGGCTGGCGGCGGGGCCCGACAAAATGGTCTCGATCGGCCGCTGGCGGGCGAAGGCGGCGGAAACCAGCGCGCCGTCGCCGCGCACCACCATCAGCGGTGCTGCAATGCCGCGCGCTTCCAGAAACCCTTCGGTCGCCGCCACCAGCCGGTCGATCATCGAGATCAGCCTGGCGTTGAGCAGCGTGGTGAGCGCGCGGCGCGGGCCGCCGAGCTTGGCCGACAGCTCGTGGCTAGCGGTGACCGGCAGGCCGGTCTTTTCGCGAATCAGGTCGCGGGCAGCCAGCTCATGCGCCGGGTTGCGCGTGGCGAAGTAGGCGCAGACGGCAAAGCCCGAAACCGAGCCGCCGAGCTCAGGCAGGGCTGCTTCGAGGCCGGAGAGGTCGAGCTTGGCCGCATTGCCGTGCACGTCATGGCCGCCGGGGCAGAACACCACCGGATCGCTGCCGAGCGCCGTCTTCAGCCCGTCGCGGGCAAGGTCGGCCTCGGAAAAGCCGATCATGATCAGCGCGACGCGCCCGCCCTGGCCCTCGACCAGCGCGTTGGTGGCCAATGTCGTCGACATCGACACCAGCTTGATCGAAGCCGGATCGGTACCGGCTTTTTCGAGCACCGCGTCGACCGCGCCGGAAATGCCGACGGCGAGGTCATGGCGCGTCGTCAGCGCCTTGGCCTTGGCCAGCACCTTGCCCTTCGGCCCGCCTTCCTCCGCCCACAGCACGGCGTCGGTATAGGTGCCGCCGGTGTCGATGCCGAGGAAGAGCGGGATTGGCTTGGCGGTCATTTTTGCAGGCAGTCCAGGCAAAAGGATTGGTGCCTGCCCTTAGCCGATATGGCGTTGCGGATAAAGCCGGGAGAGATGGGCCAAGGGAGGTGGAGAGCGTGATCTCCCCCCTCGTGGGGGAGATGGCCGGCAGGCCAGAGGGGGCCGCTGTCCCGCCGACCTTGCGGTAATTGCGCCCGTCGCCGGCCAATTCGTTCAGGACGCGCCGCCAAGACCCGCCGCAATCACAATATGCTGACAGACATTGTCGATGTCGCGACTGACGTCATCGTTCCAAAAGCGCAGGACGGTCCAGCCGTCCTGCTCCAGACGCGCTGTCCTTGCTTCGTCACTGACAACCGCAGCGGCTTCCGTATGCTGGGAGCCGTCGACCTCGACGACGAGCTTCTTTTGTGGGCAAGCGAAATCGACGATGTAACCGGCGATCGGAAATTGTCGGCGAAAGCCTAGCCCCATCAGCCGGTGCGCGCGAAGCTCGTTCCAGAGCTTCAGTTCGGCTGATGTCATGACCTTGCGCATCGACTTGGCGTTTGCGCGATGTTTTGGAGGCAATGGCGTGTGGGGCATTGTCAATGCTCGTTGGCTATTGAGGTTGGCACTCTACGGCGCCCCCCTCTGTCCTGCCGGACATCTCCCCCACGAGGGGGGAGATTGGCAGCTTCGACCGCCTACCCCACGAACCCCACCCTTTTATGCGAATTGTCACAGAACGGCTTGTTGGCTGAATGGCCGCAGCGGCAGAGGAAAACCCGCGTGGCGCGGTCGATGGTGTGGCCGGTGCCGGTGACGATCTCGGCATTGCCTTCGAGCTTGAGCGGACCGTTGACGGTCGGCGTGATCTTCAGTGGCCCGTCGCGGGCTTCGAGCGCAGGCGTGTCCTTCAGCGGCGGCTCGCCGGTGGCGGCAAAGCCCGCCTTGATATGGCTGTTGTCGCAGAACGGCTTGTTCTGCGACTGGCCGCAGCGGCAGAGCGTGGCGCGATGGAAGGTCTCGTCGCCGAGCACGATCTCGCCATGCACGGCCAGTGGGCCGTTTTCGCGCAGCCGCACGGTGTTGACCACCGGCGGCTTCTCCTGCGGTCCGCCATCCTTGCGATGGTAGGTGATGGCGCCGGACGGGCAGTTCTCCGCCAGCGCCACGACCTTCTCGACGCTGGCCGCCTCGGGGTGGATCCATTCGCCCTTGGCGTTGGGCACGAAGACGTGCGGATTACCGAGCACGCAGTTGCGCGAATGGATGCAGCGCTTGCCGGAAAAGGAGACGTCGACCTTCTCGCTTTCGACCGTGCCTGCCATGGGTGGGGTCTCCTCTTGGGTGGAGACAGGCTAGGGCGAGGGTGGGAAGGGCGTCAAGTTGGCTGGAACGCCAAGTCTCCCCCCTTGAGGGGGAGATGGCCGCGAAGCGGCCAGAGGGGGTCGTTGCGCGTGAAGCGCCGACCTTGGCTCTCGCAGGAAGGGGCGCTTGCGTTTTACGCGAAGCGACCCCCTCTGTCGCCTTCGGCGACATCTCCCCCACGAGGGGGGAGATTATCGCTCACTCCACCAGGTTGATTTCCTCGGTCTCGCCGCCGCTGCAGGTGTAGCAGCAGTCTTCGCATTTTTCCTTGTTGCCGGGGCCGACGCCCCAATAGGTGCCCTCGTCGCCGTCGACCCATGCGCCGTAGCAGATCGATTCGCCCTCATCGCAGGAGATCGGCAGTTGCTTGGTCTCGCCGTCGTCGAGGTAGAAATCCTTGTCATTGCCCGGCCAGACATAGTCGCGGTCCTGGCTGTAGAGCTCGAGCCGCATGGCGTTGGGATGGCCGTTCCTGATCTCGAACGTAACGTCGCCGGCATGCGCCGCCGGCGCGGCCAGCGTGGCGATGAAGAACGCCGCGGCGATGCGGCGGGCGGTGAAGAAAGTCATGGCAGTCCCCCGAAAGAATCGGCCCCTCGGCCGAGAGTTCGACCATGCCATGCGAGGCTGGAGCGGGGAAGGATTGGTTGGCGCTTTCCCCTACTCGGCCAGGTCGATCGTCTCCGTCGAATGTTCCACGCAGATGAAGCAGCAGGTATCGCAGGGCTGGTCGTTGTCGGGGCCGACGCCGGCGGAGACCTGGTCGTCGCCGTTGACCCAGGCGCCCCAGCAGATGTTCTCGCCCGGATTGCAGGAGATCGGCACCGATTTCCGCGCGCCCGGGCGGATCAGGAAGACCTTGTTGTCGCCCGGCCAGACCGTATCGCGGTCGCGGCTGAACAGTTCGACCGCGACGCCGTCCGAGCGCTTGTTGCGGACGAACACCGACATGTCGTCGGCGAGGGCTGGGCCGGCGATGAGCAGGGCGGCGAGGGCGAGGCGAATCATGGCGGCGGGTCCTGGAGAGTGGAGAGTAGAGCATGGGCGGGCGAAGCGCGTAATCTCCCCCCTCGAGGGGGAGATGGCCGGCAGGCCGGAGGGGGTCGCCCCGCCTGAAGCTCCGAGCCTTGTCGTGACGAAAGGGGGCGCAGGCTTTCCACGCGCGACGTCTGTCGCCTTTGGCTACATCTCCCCCTCGAGGGGGGAGATCAGCGACCCACCACCACATGCGGCGCCAGCCGCTCGATCTCCGCGACAATGTCCGGACCGCTCATGTCGAGCGAGTTGATCTCCATGCGCACGGTGTTGCCGCCAAACAGCGCATTGGCCAGCCCGTCGGGCGGCTCCCCGTTGAGCTCGAAACTGACCACGCCCGAGCCCTTGCCGGGGGAGGAGAGGCGCACGCTTTGCACCTTGTCCCATGGCACCAGCACGTCGCCGCGGCGAGCATCGCGGAAGCCGCGCTGATCCAGGGTGACCTTGACCGAGGTGTCGAAGGCGCCGCGCGCGAAGTAGCCGGCGAAGGCGAGGAAGCCCAGCGCCAGCAGCGCCACGAAAAACACCCGCCCGCCATCGGCGCCGTTGACCAGCCCCTTCAGCGTATAGAAGCCGAAGATCGCCGCCATCAGCAGAGACCCGGCGACGGAAGAGAACTTGTTGGTGGGACTGTTGCGGAGTTCAACGGACATGGGGATGGCTTTCGAGGTGGGAGTTTAGTTCTTCCTTCTCCCCCTGCAGGAGAAGGTGGATCGGCGCGAAGCGCCGAGACGGATGGTTCCAGCTTGGCGACAACGGTTCATCCACAAAGGGCGGTTGGCGACAGATCGCCAGCGTTTCCTTCCTTCCAACACCCCGACCGAGCTTCGCTCGGCCACCTTCCGCCACAAGGGGGGAAGGGGGAGCCCTACCTGTTCACCACCACATGCGGCGCGAATTTGCGGATCGCGTCGAGCATGTCGTCGCCGCGCACGTCGAGCGAGGAGACCTCCATGTGCACGATGGTCTTGCCGAAGGGCAGGATCAGGTTCACCACATTGGCGGGCGCGTATTTGATGGCGTCGGGCGGCTCCTCGGTGAGCTCGAAATTGAGCATCGCCGAGCCCTTGCCGGAGGTGAGGCGCACGCTCCTCACCTTCCTCCACGGCACCAGCACGTCGCCGGCGCGGCGGTCCCGAAAGCCCTGGCTGTCGAGCACGACCTTGACCGAGGTGTCGAAGGCGCCGCGCGCGAGGAAGAAGCCGAGCGCCAGGCAGCCCGCGCCGAGCAGCGCGATGACCAGCACATGGCCGCTGTTCGCCCCGGCCGCGATGCCCTGCACCACGCCGAAAGCGAAGATCGCGCCGATCAGCAGCGGCCCGATGGCCGGCAGGATTTTTCCCGTTGCGCTGTTGTGGAGTTCGAGCGGCGCGGCCATTTTTTCGCGCTCACCGTTCGGGTTTCAGCAGCGTCCAGATCCAGCCGATGAAGGTGAGGACCAGGAACGGGTAGCCGATCGCCGGCAGCGGCGCGGAGGTCGGCAGCAGCGGCGCCCCCCACAGGATCATCAGCGCCGAGACGGTGAACAGCAGAGCGGCAACCAGTCCGGTAAGCCGCATCCACAGCGCGAAGGTGTTTTGCGCGCTGACCATGACCAGCCCCGCCGCCCAGAGCGCAATGCCGCCGACATAGGACGGAACGCTGGCCTGCAAGCCTGCCGCATTGCCGCCCAGAAGCAGGCCTTCGCCGGCCAGGAAGGTGAGAAAGCCGGCCGCGACGAGATCATTGCCGAGCCGCTGGTATTTCAGGGTGAGCAGCGCTGCCGCGACAACGATCGCCACACCGTCGATGGTCCACAGCGTCTCGCGCAGCGCATCGCCGGCAACGAAAGTGCCCGCCATGCCCAGCGCGCCGCCAATGGCGAGGCCGATTGAGGCGATGGTGTCGGAGGTGGAGCGCATGTGATGTCTCCCCAAGCTGGGGGAGGATACAACGAGGTTGGATGATGGTGAAGAGTGACAATGAGGTGCGCATTGCTCCGCCTGACGTCATCAGGCTCGGCTAAAGAGACTTGCAGAATGTTAACTGCGGTTCGTTGGCAGACTGTATGACAAGTAGCCAATAGTTACTTGCCGGTGCCTTTTCCCGCCGCCAGTGCCATTCTAGACTAGATAGTCAACCGAATCGGGTTCGGAGGAGGAGCGCTTGATCAATTTCGATATGTTCAAAGGTGATGGCGGCGACGGAACCATTATTGAGCCGCGAAAGATATTCACCACGCTCACCCGACATCCCCGTTTTAAGCGGCCGTCCGATGAGCAGGGCGAAGTTCTTGATGGCTGGTTTGCGAGAAGGAATGAGCACGACCTCACTATCAAAATGAACACTGGTTCCGGCAAAACACTTGTCGGTCTCCTCGCTCTTAAGAGCGGCCTAAATGAGGGCATCGGTCCCGCAATCTACATAACGCCCGATAAGTATCTGACATCTCAAGTTTTGACCGAGGCGGAGGCTCTTGGCATTTCAACAACGGATTCCGAAAATGACATGTCGTTCATGCGAGGCGAAAGCATACTAGTCACCAATATTCGAAAGGTAGTGAACGGTCGATCTGTCTTCGGTGTGAAGGAAAAGAACATACCTCTTGACGCCATCGTCATCGACGACGCGCATGCCTGCTTACAAAGCATCGAGGAGCAGTTCACTATTGAGGCTAAGGTCGAGTCTCAGCTCTATAAAGATCTATGGAACCTCCTTTCGGAGCCGCTTAGACAATACAATCCCATGTATCATTCGAGACTGATAAGCGGCGACCCGACAGTGCTGCTCGAACTCCCTTACTGGATTTGGAAAGATCGGTCATCAGATATCGTCGGCATTCTGCTAAAGAATAAAAATTTGGATGATCTTCAGTTTAAGCTCGATCTCCTGATTGATGTAGTCGACCTATGCCAATGCGCGATCACTGCGAGGCGTATCGAAATTGCGCCTCGTTGCATACCAATTGACGTCATACCGTCATTGAGCGCGGCTCGCCGCAAGATCTTTATGACTGCTACGTTGGCCAACGATGGCATTTTGGTTACGCATTTCCGGGCAGACCCCAAGGCGATCTCCAAGCCAATCAAGCCGAAAGGCGCCGGCGACATGGGGGTGAGAATGATAATCACCCCGCAGGAGTTGAACCGCGACCTCAAATTTGATGATCTAAAAGCGTTTTGCTCCGATGTCGCGAAAAACCGTAATGTCGTCGTTATCGTTCCGTCGACATTCCAGGCAAATCAGTGGAAAAATGTAGCCGCCGCCATTCTTAATAAAGATAACATCCATGAAGGCATAGAAAAATTAAAGGCTGGCCATTTCGGCCTTGTGGTTTTGATAAATAAATATGATGGCGTCGATCTACCAGGAACGGCTTGCGAGATGCTCGTGCTCGATGGCGTTCCGACATACTCAAGTCTGATAGCCAGGGTCAACGCTGCTGCGCTGGAAGGAACAACCGGCTCCAATATCGAATTAGTTCAGAGAATTGAGCAGGGTATGGGTAGAGGAGTTCGGTCAAGTGAGGACCGCTGTGTCGTACTTCTTTGGGGTTCTGGACTCGCAAAGGCAATTAACTTTCATGAAACGGCCAAGTTTTTTACTGAAATTACTAAGGCGCAACTTAAAGTAGCTCGCCAACTAGCTAGGCAAATTGTCTTGAACAAAATTGGCGACCTGATGCCCGTCCTGAATTATTCCTTCAATGCTGATGCCGGTTGGACTCGTGTTTCGAAGGAAGCCATAGTTCAAGCGCCGGATACCGATTACTTTTATATGGAGGAATATGTAGGCGGACAACGAGCTGCGTTTGATTTTGCCCGAATTCGACAGTATGGCCGCTCAATCGAAGCCATGCAGGCGGCGATAAACGCAACTCCAGAAGATAGCGTAAAGGGGTATCTTAAGCAGCAACTGGCTGAGTACTATCACTACGTCGATAGGGTCGAATCGCAAAAGATACTACTATCGGCCGTTTCGCTAAACAATCGCGTTATCAAACCGATTGAAGGAATCGAATACAAGCGATTGGGCACCCCTGAGAACCAATTTATCGATGCTCATAGGTTCATGAGTAGATTTCCAGACGGTAACGATCTCGTACTTTGGATCAACGCGTTGCTGGATGATCTTGAGTGGGACCCGCTTGCTACGAAACGGTTCGAAGCGGCCGTTCACAGCGTTGGTCAGTTCGCAGGGTTTGCCGCACAGAGACCCGAGGTCGAGACTGGAAAAGGACCAGATAACCTATGGGGTGTCGGAGCGCATCGGTATTTCGTCATCGAGTGCAAAAGCGGTGCAACAGTTTCTGAACTTATTTCAAAATCAGACTGCAATCAGTTGCTCGGTTCTGTGTCCTGGTTTAACCAAAATTATCCGCCAGCCAACTCTGCGCTACCTATAATGATTCACCCCAAATTTAGGTTCGGGCCGGATGCCGCGCCTGCGAACGATTTCCGGATTATAGATACCGCCACGTTGTTGGAGTTGAAAAATGCCCTGAAGTCGTTGGGCGTTAACCTAGGGACCGGAAACAAATACCGATCCCGCGATGACGTGGGAAATGCATTAACCTCCGCGGACTTAATAGCTGGGCGCTTTGAGGCAAGATTTACCCGTGCGTTTGCGCGATAGCGAGACGCTCAATCCCCCATCTTCAGCGCCTGGATAAACGCCTCCTGCGGGATATCCACCTTGCCGAACTGCCGCATCCGCTTCTTGCCCTCTTTCTGCTTGTCGAGCAGCTTGCGCTTGCGCGAGACGTCGCCGCCGTAGCACTTGGCGGTGACGTCCTTGCGCAGCGCCGAGACGGTCTCGCGGGCGATGATGCGGCCGCCGATCGCGGCCTGGATCGGGATCTTGAACAGGTGCTGCGGGATCAGCTCCTTCAGCTTCTCGCACATCTGCCGGCCGCGCTTTTCCGCCGCCGTGCGGTGCACCAGCATGGAGAGCGCGTCGACCGGCTCGTCATTGACCAGGATCGACATTTTCACCAGGTCGCCCTCGCGATAGTCGGTCAGATGGTAGTCGAAGGAGGCGTAGCCCTTGGAGATCGATTTCAGCCGGTCGTAGAAATCGAAGACGACCTCGTTGAGCGGCAGATCGTAGGTCAGCATGGCGCGCTTGCCGACATAGGAGAGATCGGCCTGGATGCCGCGCCGGTCCTGGCAGAGCTTGAGGATGCCGCCGAGATAGTCGTCGGGGGTCAGGATGGTGGCGCGGATCCACGGTTCCTCGATCGAGGCAATCTTGACCACGTCGGGCATGTCGGCCGGGTTGTGCAGCTCCTTCAGCGTGCCGTCATTGAGGTTCATGCGGTAGACGACGGAAGGTGCGGTGGCGATGAGGTCGAGGTTGAACTCGCGCTCCAGCCGCTCCTGGATGATCTCCAGATGCAAGAGGCCGAGGAAGCCGCAGCGGAAGCCGAAGCCGAGCGCGGCCGAAGTTTCCATTTCATAGGAGAAGGAGGCGTCGTTGAGGCGCAACTTGCCGACGGCGGCGCGCAGATCCTCGAAATCGGCGGCGTCGACCGGGAACAGGCCGCAGAACACCACCGGCTGCGCCGGCTTGAAGCCCGGCAGCGCCTTTTGCGTCGGGCGGCGGTCCTCGGTGATGGTGTCGCCGACGCGGGTGTCGGCCACTTCCTTGATCGAGCCGGTGAAGAAGCCGAACTCGCCGGGCCCGAGCTCGTCGACATTGATGCGGGCCGGCGTGAAGACGCCGGTGCGCTCGACCAGATATTTGGCGCCGGTGCCCATCATGCGGATGGTCTGGCCCTTCTTCAAGACGCCGTCGATGACGCGGACCAGCACGATGACGCCGAGATAGGCGTCGTACCAGCTATCGACCAGCATCGCCTTGAGCGGGGCCGTGACATCACCCTCGCGCGGCGGCGGCAGCTGGTGGACGATGGCTTCCAGCACGTCCGGAATGCCGAGGCCGGTCTTGGCAGAGATCAGCACGGCGTTGGAGGCGTCGATGCCGATCACCTCCTCGACCTGCTCGCGGATGCGCTCGGGCTCGGCCGCCGGCAGGTCGACCTTGTTCAGCACCACGACGATCTCGTGGTTGTTGTCGATGGCCTGGTAGACATTGGCCAGCGTCTGCGCCTCGACGCCTTGCGAGGCGTCGACGACCAGCAGCGAGCCCTCGCAGGCGGCCAGCGATCGCGACACCTCATAGGCGAAGTCGACATGGCCGGGCGTGTCGATGAGGTTGAGGATATAGTCCTCGCCATTGTCGGCGCGGTATTTCAGCCGCACCGTCTGCGCCTTGATGGTGATGCCGCGCTCGCGCTCGATGTCCATCGAGTCCAGCACCTGCTCCTTCATGTCACGCGCCTCCAGCCCGCCGGTGAGTTGGATCAGCCGGTCGGCAAGCGTGGATTTGCCATGGTCGATATGGGCGACGATGGAGAAATTGCGGATATGGTCGAGGGGCGTCGTCATGCGGCGCGCTTTAGCAGGGGCGGGGTTGAGGGGCAAGCGGTGGGCTCTTCTCCTTCTCCCCTTGTGGGAGAAGGTGGATCGGCGCGCAGCGCCGAGACGGATGAGGGTGTTCCAGCGGAGTGAGACGTCGGCGTTCCCTGGAACACCCCTCATCCGTCGCCTTCGGCGACACCTTCTCCCACAAGGGGAGAAGGGGAGTCGCGCCAACCCGCCCCGCGCCTAGATAAGTCGCACCTTAAACATTAATCCACCAGTTTGTAGCATGATCCGCCGCTGCCTCGGCAGGCCTGGTTTGGGGGACCTCAACAATGTTCGGATACACAAGAGATTTCGTGCGCTCGCGGCGCGGCTCGATGATGCCGGTGTTCATCATCATCCTGACGCCGCTGCTGCTCGCCGTCGGCTTCTCGGTCGACTACACCTCGGCGGTCGAGACGAAAAGCAACATGCAGAACGCGCTCGACGCGGCGATCCTGTCGGTCACCACGCTGCCGAAAACCACCCCGCTGGCCGACCGCGAGACGTCGCTGAAGCAGGCCTTCGCCGCCAATGGCGGGCAAGGCACCGCCAAGCTCGACAGCTTTGTTGTGGCCGCAGACGGCACCGCCACCGCCACGGCTTCGGCGCACTACCCGATGCCGACCAATTTCATGCAGATCGCCAGGATCGAAACGGTCGAGGTCGGCGTCGCCTCGGCGGTGCGCAAGCGGCCGGCGCTGGTGCAGACCACGTTCAAGGTCACCAAAGTATCCGGCTACTGGAACAAGACGATGACGCTCTACGGCACCAAGTTCGGCGACACCGTCGCCAAGCCGCTGATGACGATCACCTATGCCTATAACAACTACGGTGACCCGAAGGGCTACGGCACCTCGATCGTCAGCACGATCAACGGCAGCACCACGACCAAGGTGCAGCAGCAGGTCTGCACGACCTCGACGGTGAAGAACTTCAGCAGCCTGCCCAGCGGCGCGATCACGCAAACCAGCGGCAGCAAGAAGTATGTCACGACCTGCGCCGATACGTTCTATCCCAGCAACGGCGCCGGCGCGGTGATCGACGTCAGCCAGATGGACAACCTCTATCTGCAGATGGACGTGCCCTCGGGCAGCCCGAAGGTGCTGAAATCCAACGACCCGACCACCTCGAACCGGCTCTACATCGGCACCAGCACCACCACCATGCCCGAGGTCGCGACCGGCCAGACGGTCGACATCTTCACCGCGGTGCCCTGCGGCCAGCCCGGCTACCAGGCCTGGGAGGATGGCGGCAACCCGGTGCCGGCCGACGTCAGCAATGCCGACTTCTTCTACACCGTCCAGGGCAAATGCGACTTCAACCAGCGGCCGTCCAACACGGTGCTGACGCAGTGATGAGCACTTCCCTTCTCCCCCTATGGGAGAAGGGAAAGAGCCGCTCAATCACAAACCGGTGAAGCCTGTAACGAAGCCCGATGCGGTGGCGAAATGGGAGCAAGACCCCGCCGCAACGGAGACTTCCCCATGACCAGACCCAAGACGTCGCTCGGCAGCGCGCTCCTCGCCAGCGCGGCCTTCATCGCGCTGGCCACGACCGCCGGCACGGCCGCCGCCCAGCCGCTGACCGTGGTCGAGCTGTTCACCAGCCAGGGCTGCTCGTCCTGCCCGCCGGCCAATGCCAACCTGATCAAGGTCAAGGACCGGCCGGGCGTGCTGGCGCTGTCGTTCAACGTCACCTACTGGGACTATCTTGGCTGGAAGGACATTTTCGGCCGGCAGGAATTCACGCAGCGCCAGGTGAATTATGAGCCGTCGCTCGGCCATGACGGTCCGTTCACGCCGCAGGTGGTGGTGAATGGCAGCGCCGACGCGGTCGGCGCCGCGCCCGGCGAGATCGAACGGCTGATCTCGACCAGCCCGCAAGCCAAGGGTCCGGCGCTCGCGCTCGGCGACGGCAAGGTGAGCATCGGCGCCGGCACGGCGCCCGGCGGGACGGCCGATGTCTGGCTGGTGCGCTACGCACGCGGCGTCGTCGAGGTGCCGGTGGCGCGCGGCGAGAACACCGGCCGCACCCTGCCGCATGCCAATGTCGTGCATTCGCTGCAGCGGCTCGGCCGCTGGAACGGCCAGGCGACGACGTTGCCGCTGCCGGCCGATGGTGGCGGGCTCAGCACCGCGGTGCTGGTGCAGACACCCGGCGGCGGGCCGATCCTGGCCGCCGCGGCGAACTGAGCATCCCTTCTTCGCGCGATGCCGCATGGGGCGGCAGCGCACCATCCGGCCCGCATCGCGCGCCACAACCCAAGGAGAATACCATGACCAAATTCCTGACCGCGCTCGCCCTTGCGCTCGCAACCACGGCGTTCGCCGCCGGCGCCCGCGCCGACGACGCGACCAACGCCATGAAGCCGGCCAATGCAATGGCCACCGACGCCATGAAGCCGAAGACCGACGCGATGAAACCCGCGACGGGTGCGATGAAGCCGGCCAACGCGATGGCGACCGATGCGATGAGCACGCAGGCGATGAAGCCGGCCGATGCCATGAAGCCGGCCACGGGTGCGATGAAGCCGGCCACGGATGCGATGAAGCCGGTGACCGATGCGATGAAGCCCGTCGATGCGATGGCTCCAGCGCAATAAGTTGCAGCCGACGCACGCCAAAGTGAGAACCTGGCGGCGGCCGGTTTCGTATATAGTGAACAGCAGCAAGGGAGTTCCAACATGACCGCAATTCGACAGCAGAAGCGATCATCGACCTTCGCCAAAGGCGCGCTCGCCGCGCTCGTCCTGACCGTCGCGGCCGCCGCCTTCTGGCAGACGCCGGCGGTCTCGGCCGAGGACGCGGTGGTGATCCCGCCGCCGGCAATTGACGAGAAGGCGGCGAGCGGCAGCGAGACGGCGGTCTTCGCCGGCGGCTGCTTCTGGGGCGTGCAGGGCGTGTTCCAGCACGTCAAGGGCGTGAGCAAGGCGGTGTCCGGCTACACCGGCGGCAGCAAGGAAAACGCCGTTTACGAGGTCGTCGGCACCGGCAGCACCGGACATGCCGAGTCGGTCGAGATCACCTACGACCCGTCGCAGGTGACCTACGGCCAGCTGCTGCAGGTCTATTTCTCGGTCGCGCACAATCCGACGCAGCTCAACTACCAGGGGCCGGACCACGGCACCCAGTACCGCTCGACGATCTTCGCCGGCAATGACGAGCAGAAGAAGGTGGCCGAGAGCTACATCGCCCAGCTCGACAAGGCCAAGGTGTTTTCTCAGCCGATCGTCACCACGCTGGAGACCGGCAAGACCTTCTATCCGGCCGAGGACTACCACCAGGATTTCCTGACGCTGAACCCGACCTATCCCTACATCGTCTACAACGACCTGCCGAAGGTGGCGAATCTGAAGACGCTGTTCCCCAAGCTCTACAGCGAAACGCCGGTGCTGGTGCTGGCGTCGAGCAAAAGCTGAGCGGGGTCGTCCTGAGCCTTCTCCCCGTCACTATACGGGGAGAAGGTGCCGGTGTCCGAACCGGATAGATAGGTAACAGAATGGACCGATTGCATAGGTGACAGTTTTCTCCCTCGCCGGAGGACCCGGCGATGGTTTGGCGAGAGACTGGCATCATGGACGAGCGGCTTCGTTTTGTA
>NZ_RZOJ01000128.1:0-14161 GCF_003998845.1 Mesorhizobium sp. M4A.F.Ca.ET.022.05.2.1
GGTCCGACCTGCGATTCGGCCGACGTGATGTACGAGAAGACGCCCTATCCGCTGCCTCTGTCGCTGACCATCGGCGACGAGGTGCTGATCGAAGGCACCGGCGCCTACACGACGACCTATTCCTCGGTCGCCTTCAACGGCTTCGAGCCGCTCCGATCCTACGTGATCTGACCGGTTCGCAAGAACCGTTCTGATCATCCCAGGTGGGCGCATGTTCGCCCACCCGGGCTCGCCTGTGGAACAAACCTCCGCTCGTGAAGGATCGCGGACATGGAATACCTGATCAAATCGGCCATCGCGGCCACCGACATTGCCCCCTCATCCGGCCCTTCGGATCAGCTCTTCTTCGCGGGGGAGAAGAGCCCGATGGCAGCGCTTGCGCCCTCCCTGGCCCAACGGGCACAGGCTGGCTCGCGCGGCGAGCCGGGTGAGGGGGCCTCACAGGCTCCGGCATTCACCGTCGTGGCGGAAAGCGCCGGCGATATCGAGGCGCGCGAGGACCTGCTCGACCGCGCCATGGGACCTGGCCGTCGTAGGAAGTCGTCGGAGAAGCTGCGGCGCGGCCGCCGGCCCTCGGAAGGCCTGGCCTTTGTCGCACGCGATGCCTCGGGCGCGGTCCTCGGCACCGTGAGGCTTTGGGATGTGACGTTGGGCGAAGGCGGTCCGGCGGCCCTTCTACTCGGACCGCTTGCCGTCGAACCGGCGCTCAAGGGCTCCGGTGTCGGTTCGGCGCTGATGCGGCATGCGGTGACTGAAGCGGCGCGCCTCGGCCATGGCGCCATCCTGCTCGTCGGCGACGCGCCCTACTACGGGCGCTTCGGATTTTCGGCGGCGAAGACCGGCGCCCTCGCGATGCCCGGCCCCTATGAGCGGCACCGCCTGCTGGCGCTGGAACTGATGGAGGGCGTGCTCGACGACGCACACGGCACGCTTAAGGCTGCGGGACGCAAGCAGAAGGCGCAGTCGCTGGCCGCCTAGACATCATCCCAAAGAGTGGGAACCGGTTTTGTGCAAGGTCACGGTCAAACCGAAAGAAAACGCCGCCCATCGAGGCGGCGTTTTGCTTTGATCTTGGCGCTGTCGTCAACCAAGCAACTGGCTTAGCGCCATGGCGACAGTCATGTCGCCCTCGACCTTTATCTTGCCGGACATGAAGGCCATGGTCGGGTTGAGGTCGCCGGCGATCAGCGAATCCAGATCGTCGAGCGACAGCTTGACGGTGCAGTCGGTCGGCGCATCGGTGGTGGAGACCGTGGCGCCGTCGATGACGATGACACCGTCGCTGCCGGTGTCGAACTTGACCGAATGCTCGAAGCCCGCGCTTGCCACGCGCGACTTGATCCTGTCGGCAATCTCCTGAACGCTCACGGCGGTTCTCCTCATCTTGTTGCGTTTGATACGCGGCGGCGCATTGCCGGCGCATGTCGCGATCACGGTCGCTGACGCATATAGCTTCGCATTGACGTTTACGTCAACGTGGTGACCATGCGTCATCTCGCATCAGCTTGGCTAGCGGCGGCGAATGCGTCCGCGCCGCGATCAGTGCTGCTTGAAGGGCTTGGTCATTTCCGAGGCGGTCTCGCCAGCGCCCTTGCGGCGGCGAATGGCGTTGTCGCGGATCTCGTCCTTGGACAGGAAGTTGACCTGGTCGATCAGCACCTCATGCACCAGCTCGACGCCGACGCGGGCGTTGATGCTGTCCTGGATGGACTTGCGGAAGGCATCGAGATCGATTGTGTCCTTCTTGGTGAAATCGACCTGCGGATTGGCGTAGAGATAGGAGTAGACCTGGTCGGTGATCAGCGCGTCGGCCGGTATCGACAGCTTCTTTATCTGCTCCGGCTCGACCGTGTAGACGAGCTTGGTGAGAAAATAGCCGTCGATCCTGGCGTCGCGGATCAAAGGCACCGAGATAATATCGGTCTTGACGTAGTCGAGGCCGCCCAGCATCGGCTTCGGCGGCTCGCCCACGCCGGCCTTGCCTGCAGCCTGGAACGAATAGAACACGGCGCCGAGCGTCGCTGCGCAGATCCAGATCGCGGCGGCGATGAACTTGATCACCGGTCTTTCCCTACCCTGGCGACCGGGATCATGCTCTTGCCCAGCCGAACTCGCCGGCCGAATAAGTGCCGTCGGCCTCGGCGCGCTGAATGGCGCTCTTCAGCAGATTGGCGACCTCGTTGACGGCGTTGAGATGGGCGAGGATCGCCGCCTCGTTCTTGGCCAGCTTCTGGCGCAGCCGCGCCAGGCCTTCGCGATGCTGCTCCAGGAATTCGATCTCGTTGGCGCCCTTCATGGCGCGGGTCAGTTCGTAGAGATAGCGGCTCTTGCGGGCGTTGGACGCCTTGAGGTCGAAGCCGGTGCTGGCACGGATACCAGCCGTCTCCTCGTCGACCGCTTCCTCTATGCGGCCGATGATGGCGGCGAGGTTTCCGGGGCGAGCGAGCGGCATGGGCGCTTCCGAGGTCCGCGAGGGTGGAGATTTCGGATTGGTCGGCCATGAGGCTCCCTAGATTTTTGTATCGGTTTCTATGGTCGTATCGTCGCCGGTCATCGACCGCGCGGCCTGGCGCTGCAACTCCTGCACCATGGACGTCGACAGCCGGATCTGTTGGTCGATCTCGGCCTTCTCCGGCCCACCCGAAACCGGGCCGACCGGCACGATGCGCTTGCCGTCCATATAGTGGTCGGCGAGCAGTGATCTGGCGATGCCGATGCCGCCGCGCGCGGCCATGACATTGGCCAGTTGCTCGGCCATCTGCGATTTCCACATGTCGCCGGCGAGACCCTTGCCGTAAACGCCCTCGGTGTCCTTGGGCATCATGTTCTGGATGAAGGTCTGCAGCACCATCGCCTCGAAGCGCTGGAACTTCTTCTCCGGGTTCGCCACCTCGGCTTTGTCCGCCGTGGCCCGGGAAAGTATGGTGCCGGCGGTGTCGACCGAAAAGGCGGCCGAGGCGCCACCAGTCCGTTTGGCCAGCGCCGCGCGCGCGGCTTCGATATCGGCCGGCTCCGCTGCGCGGGCAACGTCCAAGACGATGTCGCTGGGTGGAGAGATTGCCAAAAAAGTCCGCCCTTTGCCGGTTTTTGCTATCCGCACAATGACTGAACAAGCTTGTGGCAGGCTTGCGAGCCCAAGCATCGAGTGGCTCGTCTTTCGCCATCGCGATTTTGCTGTGCTACGAAATGGGAGATCGTTCTTGCCAGCGGTTAGGGGCCAAAGTGTTGGATGAAGATTATCGAGAGATTTCAGATTTCCGGGCGAGGCGTCGTAGTCGTCGGTGACCTACAGACCGACTTCCGGATGGGCCAAAAACTCAACGCGATTGTCATGAGGCCGGACGGCTCTAAAACCTCGACGGCCGCGGAGAAAGAGTATGCGCTCCGGCGGATCGACGATGTCGCTCACGAATTCGAAGTGTTCGTGCTGCGTCATGTTGATCTAGCTGATGTGCCCGAGGGCAGCACTCTCGATCTGACTTTGATACCGAGTCGCTAGTTAGTATCGTCGCGTCGCTTCTGCGCGATCAGATCGAGCCGCTCGCGGTCGATGCGTTCGCGCTCGTCGCGGCGGCGCACGTCCTTGTAGGCGCGCTCGACCATGTTGGTGCGCGCCGTCGCGGTGGCGATGAGAGTTGCTTCCTGCCTGGCGCTTTCCAGGCTTGCCTGCTGGCGGACCAGGGCATTGGCGATGCGGCGATGGTAAAGGTCGGGGAACTGGCCGGCCAGCGATTGGTCAGCGTCGAAGTGCTCGACCAGTTCCCTTGCCTCGGTCTCGGCCGCTCCCGCCTGCGCCAGGAATGTCGCATGGCGCGTCTCGTGCAGGGCCTTGAGCTGCTCCTGCACCTTGACCAGTTTCCGCAGCCGTTCCTTGCGCGTGGTCATTGCGTCACCGTGCCAGTGTCAGGTCGACAAAGCCGTCGACGAACAGCGACAGCATGGTGCCGATGGCGAGGTAGAAGAGGATCAGGCCGCCGGCGATGACGAAAGGCAGCGAGATGAAGTAGACGGGGATCTGCGGCGTCAGCTTGTTGACGAAGCCGATGGTCAGATTGACCAGGATGGCATAGGCGACGAACGGGCTGCCGAGGCGGATGACCAGGAAGAAGGCGTCCGACACGGTGTCGGTGAGATCGACGAGCGCCGCCTGCGGATTGAAGAAGACGTTGACCGGCGCGACCGTGTAGGAGGCGACCAGAGCGCGCACGATCTCGTGGTCGAAGTCGAAGACGAAGAGCAGCAGCAATGCCGAGAAGGAGATGATGGCGGCCAGCGCCGCCTGCGGCTCCGGCTCCTCGATCGCCGGGCCGCCGGCGCCGCCATAGCCGATCAGCGTGGCGATGGCCGAGCCCATGAAGCGCAGCGCCTCCATATAGAGCCGGGTCATGGCGCCGATCAGCCCGCCGACCAAGAGTTCCGAGACGATCATCGGCGCCAGGACCTGCGGGCGGGGATCGACATACGGGTAGATGCGGTCCCAGAGGAAGGCGAGCAGGCCGCCGGTGGCGGCGACCGCCACGAAGAGCCGGACCTGGATCGGCACGCGCGCACTCGACAGGCCTGGCATCAGCATGAAACAGGCGCCGATGCGGCAGAAAGCCAGGAAGGCGGCGATGACGACGCCTTGCGAGAGCGCGCTCACGAGATCGTCCCGAGCACCTTGATCTCGACGCCCTTGGCGATCTCGACATGGGAGAGCACCGGCAACGTGGTGAACAGGCGCTCGATGATCATGCGCACATAGGGGCGCGCGTCCGGCGCGGTGACCAGCACGAAGCGCTCGCCGGCTTCCAGATGCTTGCGGATCGCCTTGGTCGCATCCTGGCCGAATTCCTCGAGCTGACGCGGGTCGATGTCGAACTCGCGCACCTCGCCCTTGGCGTCGCGCTTGAGGCTCTGGTGGAAGGCGAGGTCCCAGCGGTTGCCGAGACGCAGAACCTTGAGCACGCCGCCCTCGGAAAGATCGCCGCAGATCTGCTGCGCCATGCGGATGCGCACGTGCTCGACAATCTGTTCGGTGCGGCGCACATGCGGCGCGATCTCGGCGATGGCTTCGATGATCAGATGCAGGTTGCGGATCGAGACGCGCTCGGCGAGCAGAAGCTTCAGCACCGCCTGCAGGCCGGGATAGGAGATGTGCGAGGTGCAGATCTCGTCGGCGAGCTTGCGGTATTCCGGATCCTGCCTCTCGAGCAGCGCCTTCATGTCCTTGTAGGAGAGAAGCTGCGGCAGGTTGTTGCGGATGACCTCGGAGAGATGGGTGAGCAGCACCGACATGTTGTCGGCATAGGTGTAGTTCTCACGCTTCAGGTCCTCGGCGAAGGTCTCCAGCACCGAGAAGGCGCGCATGCCGAAAGCCGGCTCGCGGATCTCCTCGCCGGGCAGGTCCGGCACGTCGCGGGTGCCGAGCAGCACCATGATCTCGCCGACGCGCATCTGGTACTCGGCGACGACCGTGCCGTGGACCTTGATCTGGTAGCTCTTCGGCGGGATGGCGAAGTCGTCGGCGACGCGCACTTCCGGCACGACGAAGCCGTATTGCTGGGCGAACTTCTTGCGCATCTTGGCCATGCGGAAGACCAGCTCCTGATGTGACACAAGCAAGCGCGTCGACAGCTGCTTGCCGATCAGCAGCTCGATCTCGGCGGTGGCGAGCGAGGCCTTGACTGAGTTCTTCTCTTCCTCGGCCTTCTTGGCCTTCTCCTCGTCCCTCAGTGCTTCGGCGGCGGCCATGGCGCGGTTCTGGCGCATCGGAATGACGTAGCCGAGACCGGCCATGCCGCCAGCAAGCGCGAAGAACGGGAACAGCGGCAGGCCGGGCATCAGGCCGAGGATGACCAGCAGGAACGCCGCGACGTAGAGCGCGCGCGGATGGGCGCCGAGCTGGCCGAACACGGCCTGGTTGGCCGAGCCGCGGGTGCCGCCCTTGGAGACCAGCATGCCGGCGGCGAGCGAGACGATCAGCGCCGGGATCTGGGTGACGAGGCCGTCACCGACCGACAGTTTGATGAACACGTCGGCGGCTTCGCCCATACCCATGCCGTGGCGGATGTAGCCGATGGCGATGCCGCCGACGATGTTGATGGCGGTGATGATGAGGCCGGCGATGGCGTCGCCGCGCACGAATTTCGAGGCGCCGTCCATAGAGCCGAAGAAGGAGGATTCCTCTTCCAGCTCGCGGCGGCGCAGCTGCGCCGTCTTCTCGTCGATCATGCCGGCGGAGAGGTCGGCGTCGATCGACATCTGCTTGCCGGGGATGGCGTCGAGGGTGAAGCGGGCGCCAACCTCGGCGATACGGGTGGCGCCCTTGGTGATGACGATGAAATTCACCACGATCAGGATCAGGAAGACGATCAGGCCGATGACGAAGTCGCTCGACATCACCAGCTTCGAGAAGCCGGAGATGACATAGCCGGCCGCGTGCGTGCCCTCATTGCCGTGCGAGAGGATCATGCGCGTGGTGGCGATGTTGAGCGACAGCCTGAGCATGGTGGCGATCAGCAGCACGGTCGGGAAGGAGGAGAAGTCGAGCGGCCGCTGGATCCACAGCGCCACCATCAGGATCAGCACCGACAGCGCGATCGAGAAGGCAAGGCCGATGTCGATGAGGAAGGCCGGGATCGGCAAGAACAGCACCGCCAGGATGACGACGATGCCCAGCGCGAAGAAGACGTCGCGGCCGTTCTTGGCCACCAGGCCGGCCGGGATTGTTTCGCTGATCGCCATATCGTCCTCAAGTCTCCAGCGCGCCGAACGCGCGGCAGCCTTTCGAGCCTAACCAGCCAAGCTTGCGCGAGGGTGGGAGACTGGCTACTGCCGATGGGCGGCATCCTCAGCCGCGCGCAACCGTCAGAAGGGGACCGGCATGCTCGTGATTATCGGCACCATCCGCCTGCCGGCGCATAGGCTGGACGAGGCAAGGCCGGCCATGGAGAAGATGGTTTCGGCGAGCCACGCCGAGCCGGGCTGCCTCGAATATTCATATGCGCAGGACATCCTCGACGCAGGGCTGATCCGCGTCACGGAAGTGTGGAACGACAGGGCCGCGCTCGAGGCGCATTTCCGCACGCCGCACATCGCCGACTGGCGCGCGAGCTGGGCGGCCCTCGGCATCGGCGACCGCAACCTCGTGCTCTACGAAGCCGGCGACGCCAGGCCGATCTGAAGCGGGCCCCCCTCATCGATATCATTCCGATCGAGCGGCGCCAAAATGGCGCCACAAGCAGGCGGCATTGCAATAGCCACGCATGCCGCCCGGCGTATCAGGCACGGCAGCTTTCCATTCCCTTCGGAAATCGGCCAACCGCTCCGATGACTGCCACAAACCACAGCCAAGTCTACGCCCGCCGGCTTCGCGCGGTGCTGATCCGATCGATCCCGCTGCTCGAGGCGCGCGGCATCGTCATCGTCGTGCTTGCGGGTGTCGTCGGGGTGATGTCGGGCGCGCTGGTCACCGGCATGAGCGAACTGGTGCAAGGCATGCACTGGATGCTGTACGGTGTGCAGCCGGGCGGCCGGCTGTCGGCGATGTTCTCGCTGGCAAGCCCGATGCAGGCGCTGATCCCGGCGATCGGCGGCATCCTGCTTGGGCTGACCGTGATCTGGCTCAGGAGGCGCAAGTTCCGCACTCCGGTCGATCCGATCGAGGCCAACGCGCTCTATGGCGGGCGTATGTCGCTCACCGACACGTTCATCATCGTCGGCCAGACGGTGCTGTCCAGCGGCTTCGGCGCCTCGGTCGGGCTGGAGGCCGGCTACACGCAGGTTGGCTCTGGTCTGGCGTCGCGGCTGGCGCGCGCCTTCAGGCTGCGCCGCAACGACGTGCGCATCCTCGTCGGCTGCGGCGCCGCCGGCGCCATCGCCGCCGCCTTCGACGCGCCGCTGACCGGCGCTTTCTACGGCTTCGAGCTGATCATCGGCATCTATTCGGTCGCCAATGTCGCGCCGGTGATGACGGCGGCCATCTGCGCCTCGCTGACCGCCGAGGTGTTTGGCGTCGTGCCGTTTCCGCTGGAACTGTCCGGCCTGCCGGCGCTGACCGCCAGCCAGTACATTCCGTTCCTGCTGCTCGGCCTGCTCGGCGGCGCCGCCTCGATCGCCATCATGCATCTGGTCAGCCTCATCGAGCACGGCTTTGCCCGGCTGTCGGTCGATGCGTCGCTGCGGCCCTTCATCGGCGGCATCCTTGTCGGGCTGCTCGGCCTGGTGACGCCGCAGGTGCTGTCCAGCGGCCATGGCGCGCTGCATCGCGAATTCGCGATGAACTATGGGCTTGGCGTCGTCGCCAGCGTCTTCGTGCTGAAGCTCGCGGCCTCGGCGATCTCGCTCGGCTCGGGGTTTCGCGGCGGCCTGTTCTTCGCCTCGCTGTTCCTCGGCGCGCTGCTCGGCAAGGTCTTCGCCGGCGTGATGGCCACCGTCTCGCCGGCGACCGGTATCGACCCGGCCGTCGCCGCCGTCGTCGGCATGACCTCGCTCGCCGTCGGCGTCGTCGGCGCGCCGCTGACGATGACCTTCCTGGCGCTGGAATCGACACGCGACCTGACGCTGACCGGCGTCGTGCTGGCGGCCTCGATCATGGCGGCGATGCTGGTGCGCGAGACTTTCGGCTACTCGTTCTCGACCTGGCGTTTCCACCTGCGCGGCGAGACCATCCGCAGCGCCCACGACGTCGGCTGGATGCGCAGCCTCACCGTCGGCTCGATGATGCGCAAGGATGTCCGCACCATCGATGCCGCGACGACGCTCGGCGCCTTCTGCAAGGCGGTGCCGCTGGGCTCGGCGCAGCGCGTCATCGCCGTGGATGAGGGCCAGCACTATGTCGGCGTGCTGATCGTGGCGGAACTGCACAGCGAGCCTGCGGACGGCGAGACGCCGGTGTGGTCGCTTGCCCGGTTCAAGGACGCCGTGCTGGTGCCTTCCATGAACGTCCAGACGGCGGCCGAAACCTTCCAGCGCGCCGGTGCCGAGGAACTGGCCGTGGTCGAGGATTTCGCAGACCGCGTCGTGCTCGGCCTTTTGACCGAAAGCCATCTGATGCGGCGCTATGCCGAGGAACTGGACAAGGCGCGACGGGACCTCTCCGGCGAAGGCTAGCGCGTCTCCCGCACCTCCCTTATCGATCTGCCGACCTCAACCCGCCGACTTGCCTGGCCCAGCCATAGGCGCGGCTCTGGCGCCACGCGCGACTTGTCAGATGTACAGTGGCACTGTACAGTCTGTTAAGTGGAGGAGGAGACGGCATGAGCAAGGCTTCCGGCCGGGCTTCGGCAAAAACGGGCGACGCACCGGCCGCTACGCATGCCCATCAGGTGCTGGGAATGCGCCTGAAAACCCTTCGGCTCGCCCGCAGGCTGTCACTGCGGGAGCTTGCCGAGGCTACCGGAACCAGCGCCAGCTTCATCAGCCAGCTCGAGCGCGGCCTGACCGGCGCCAGCACCGCCTCGCTCAACCAGATGGCTTCGGCGTTAGGCGTCAGCGTGGCGATGCTGTTCGAGGAAAGTGCCGCGCAGAACCACGGGGTCTTGCGGCGCAGCGAGCGGCCGAGCCTGCCGCCCAGCGACGGCTGCCGCAAGATGCTTTTGTCGCGCCCGCCGCTCAGCGACATGGAAGTCTATATCGGCGAATTCGACATTGGCGGCTCGACCGGGCCCGATCTCTACACCCATGGCGACGCGCACGAGATGCTCGTCGTCCTGCGCGGGGTCCTGGAGGTTTCGCTCGGCGACGCGCGCCACGTGCTCGAGGAAGGCGACAGCATCGAATACGCGACCTCGACGCCGCATCGCAGCGAGAACATCGGCAGCGGCCGCGCCGAGGTGATGTGGATCATCGCGCCACCGACCTCGGCGCGCGCCGAGCTCGACCAATACACGGCCTGGAAACCGCTCGCGGCCAGGTAGTTCCGATCAAACGCGGGTAGCAATGGGAGAATGACAATCATGCTGAAATCGACACGTTTGGCATTTGGCGCGGCGATGGTGCTCGGCTTTCTGGGCACGGCTGCGATGGCGCAGGAGAACCCTGTCGCCGGCGCGGTCAAGGAAGGTTCGCTGAAGGGCAAGACCCTGACGTTCGTCTCCTTCGGCGGCATCTACCAGGACGGCCAGGTGGCCGCGCTTAAGGAGTTCGTCGAAAAGTCCGGCGTCACCTTGCTCAATGACGGCCCGACCGAGATCGCCAAGCTGCAGGCGCAGGTGGAGTCCGGCAACGTGACCTGGGACGTGGTCGATACCGCCGACTTCCCGCCTTACGTCTATTGCGGCAAGCTGTTCCAGAAGGTCGACCTCTCCAAGCTCGACGTCTCGCACATTCCAGAGGGCCAGGTCAGCGAGTGCTCGGTGCCGGCGATGAACTATGGCGTCGTGCTGATGTACAACACCGATGGCCGACTTCTTCGACACGGCAAAGTTCCCGGGCGTGCGCGGCATCGACGGCTCAGGCGACTTCACCGGGGGCCTCTTGGAGCAGGCCCTCAAGGTCGGCGGCGGCGATCCGAAGGCGATGACGGCAGCCGATATCGACAAGGCCATCGACGTGGTGCGCAAGCTCGGCCCCGACACCATCTACTGGAAGACGGGCGCCGAATCGCAGCAGCTCGCCGAATCCGGCGAGGCCGACATGCTGATGATGTGGACCGGCCGCGCCATGACCGCGGTCAAGAACGGCGCCAAATACGCGCCGGCTTGGCAGGACTGGCTGGTGGTGATGGACCAGATGACCATTCCCGTCGGCGTCAAGGACACGGATGCCGCCTATGCGCTGCTCAATGCCTATCTCGGCAAGCAGTCGCAGGAGGTGCTGACGCAGACGACCTCCTATACGCCGATCAACAATGAGGCGCAGCCGAAGGTCGACGCCTCCGTCGCCGCCTTCCTGACCAACACGCCCGATCGCCAGAGCCAGGGCTACAAGCAGAACATCAAGTTCTGGGTCGAGAACTTCCAGGCGGCGCAGGAGAAGTGGTCGGCGATGATGGCCGGCAACTAAGCGGCGAACGGAGACAAAGGCCGTGAGCGCGTCCGATCCCACGATCCAGCCCGCCGCCCTAGGGTGGCCGGGACGGGCGTGGAGGCCGTACGCGCTCGCGCTGCCGGCGCTCATCCTGCTCATCGCGGTGATCGGCTATCCGCTGCTCACCATCGTGTTGCGCAGCCTGTCGGAGCCGGAATGGGGCGTGCAGAACTATGCCTGGTTCTTCGGCGCGCCCGTCAATCTCACGGTTCTGCGGCGGACTTTCACCATCTCGGCCTGGGTGACGCTGGTGTGCGTGGTCTCGGCCTATCCTTACGCCTATCTCATGACTGCGGTCGGACCGCGCGTCCGGTTGATGCTGGTGCTTTGCGTGCTGATCCCGTTCTGGGTGAGCGGGGTGGTGCGCACCTTGTCATGGGTGATCCTGCTGCAGGATTCGGGTGTCATCAATTCGCTGCTGCGCGCGGCTGGCTTCAGCGGCGTCAAGCTGATCCGCACCCAGACCGGCGTGGTGATTGGCATGGCGCAGGTGCTTTTGCCATTCATGATCCTGCCGCTCTATTCGGTCATGAAAGGCATCGACCTCAGGCTGATGCGAGCGGCGCAGAGCCTCGGCGCGTCACCGTTCCACGCGTTCTTCACCGTCTACCTGCCGCTGTCGCTGCCGGGCGTCTATGCCGGTGCCATCATCGTCTTCATCCTGGCGCTGGGCTTCTACATCACGCCGGCGCTGCTCGGCGGCCCGCGCTCGACCATGCTGTCGACGCTGGTGCAGACGCAGGTGCTCAGCCTGCTGCAATGGGGCCGTGGCGGCGCGATGGGCGTGGTGCTGCTCGTCGCCACCTTCCTGCTGCTGGCGCTGGCGGCGCCGGTGATGCGCTCCAGGCACCGGGAAGCGGGGCGACGCTGATGGAGATGAAGCCCCTCACGCGCGTCGTCCTCGGGCTCGTCTGCCTGCTGGTGGCGATATGGCTGGTGGCGCCGACGCTCGTCGTCGTGCCGATGTCGTTCAACGCCAACAAGTCGCTGGCGTTTCCGCCGCAAGGCTTCTCCTGGCAATGGTACCAGAACTTCGCCACCAGCCCGGAATGGTCCACCAGCTTCCTGAACTCGCTCAAGGTTGCCTCGTTGGTGGCGGTGCTGGCGACGGTGCTCGGCACGCTGGCGGCCTTTGGCCTCGACCGCATGAAGGCGCGGCCGGCCAACCTTTTGCGGATGCTGATGCTGACGCCGATGGTGGTGCCCGGCGTGGTGCTGGCCATCGGCATTTATGCCGTCTATCTCGAAACCCACCTGGTCGGAACGATGCTGGGCTTCGTGCTTGCCCACACCATCCTTGCGCTTCCTTTCGTGCTGATCGCCGTCTCAGCCAGTCTCGAAGTGTTCGACAGGCGGCTGGAGACGGCGGCGGCGAGCCTCGGCGCCGGTGCGCTGACGACGTTCCGCACGGTAACGCTGCCGCTGATCCTGCCCGGCATCCTATCCGGCCTGCTGTTCGCCTTCGCCACCTCCTTCGACGAGATCGTCGTGTCGCTGTTCATCACCAATCCCTACCTGAAGACATTGCCCGTGCAGATCTTCTCTTCCATCACGCGCGACGCCGACCCGACGGTCGCCGCGGTCGGCACGATCCTTTTGTGCGCCACCACGATCCTGATCGGTGGCGGCATGCTTCTCCTTGGCCGCGAGCGGAAGGGACGCCAATGAACCCAAGGCAGGCGAGCAAGGGCGCGGCGATCGACCTGGAGTCGATCAGCAAGGCCTATGGCGGTTTCAAGGCGCTGGACGGCGTCTCGCTTCGCATCGAGCCCGGCGAATTCATGACGCTGCTCGGGCCAAGCGGCTCCGGCAAGACGACGACGCTCAACGTGATCGCCGGCTTCACCGATGTGACCAGTGGCAAGCTCCTGGTCGGGGACAAAAGCGTCGTCGGCGTGCCGGCGCACAAGCGCAACATCGGCGTCGTCTTCCAGCACTACGCGCTGTTCCCGCACATGACGGTCGGCCGCAACGTGGCCTATCCACTGACGTTGCGCGGCGTCGGGCAGGATGAGCGCAAGGCGCGGGTGACGCGGGCGCTCGACATGGTCAAAATGGGCGACTTCGCGCATCGCTACCCTAGCGAATTGTCGGGCGGCCAGCAGCAGCGCGTGGCGCTGGCCCGCGCCATCGTCTTCGACCCGCCGCTTTTGTTGATGGACGAGCCGCTCGGCGCGCTCGACAAAAAGCTGCGCGAATGGCTGCAGCTTGAGATCAAGCGCATCCATCGCGAGCTCGGCACCACCTTCGTCTATGTCACGCACGACCAGGAAGAGGCGCTGGTGCTGTCGGACCGCATTGCGGTGTTCAATCGCGGCCAGATCGAGCAGGTCGGCACCGGCCGGCAGCTCTACGACGAACCGGCGACGCTGTTCGTCGGCCGCTTCATCGGCGACTCCACGGTGTTGCGCGGCGAGGCGCGGAGCGACGGCACGAGCACGGCATTGCGCATCGCCGGCGAGACGGTGACGGCGCCAAGGCGCATCAACGGGGAGGCCAGCCCGGTGATGCTGCTGCGTCCAGAAAAGCTGGCCATCCGCCGGCCCGGCCACAACGGGGCAAATGGCGCCAACCGGCTGCCGGGGACAGTTGCGGAAGCCATCTATCTCGGCTCAGGATCGAAATACGAAGTCAGGCTCGCCGACGGCTCCACGGCGATCGTGCGCTCGCCGCTAACCGGCGACAGCTTTGGGCTGGGAGAGCAGGTGGAGCTCTGCTTCGACGGCGCCGACGCCAAGCTTTTGGCCGACGACAGCGCCGCCGATACGACACTGACCTGATCCCGATCAATCCGCCAACCAATCCGGAAGTCATCCCATGCAGGCCAAGCGCAACGGCGACATATCGTTCTGGTATGCGGATATCGGCGGGGTTCCCGCGCCCCGGCCGCCCTTGCCCGGCGATATCGAGGCCGATGTCGCCATCGTCGGCGCAGGCTACACCGGCCTGTGGACCGCCTACTATCTGAAGAAGGCGAGACCGTCGCTGCGCATCGCGCTGATCGAGCGCGAATTCGCCGGCTTCGGCGCGTCGGGCCGCAATGGCGGCTGGCTGTCGGGCGGCTTCACGTGGTCGCGCGAGAAATATCTCAAGACCTCGACCCGGCGAGGGGTCAGCGCCATGCAGGCGGCCATGGCCGGCTTCGGCGACG
>NZ_RZOJ01000129.1:0-14110 GCF_003998845.1 Mesorhizobium sp. M4A.F.Ca.ET.022.05.2.1
GCATGATGTCGTCGAAGTCGATCGCTTGCTGGCCGGCCGAGGCGACATTGACGATCCGCGCCGGCGCGCTCGCCTTGAGCAGCGGCAAAAGCTCCGAGGTCAGCAGGAAGGCGGCGAGATAGTTGACGGCGAAACGCAGTTCGTAGCCGTCGGCGCTGACCTGTCTTTTCGCGCCTCCGCCGGCGGTGCCGACGCCGGCATTGTTGATCAGGATGTCGAGCCGCGTTGTCCTGGCGCGCACGGCTTCGGCGAGGCGCCTGACCTCGGCAAGCGAGGAGAGATCGGCGACGAGAAGCTCGGCCTTGCCGCCGGCGGCTTCAATGGCAGCGACGACTGCCTTGCCGCGCATCGCGTCGCGGCCATGCACCAGGATATGCGCGCCGCTCGCGCCGAGCTTCTCGGCCACGACGCGGCCGACGCCGTCGGTTGATCCGGTGATGAGGACGGTCTTGTCCTTCAGGTCCATGTTCAGAGCCTCCATGTTTCGCTCTGAACGCAAGATGGGGCGCGGCGCGCATCCCAAACAGTTCAAACTTTATCCTGGTATCAATACTGCTATAATGAGCCCAATGGACGCGATCCCCCATTCGTCAGAAGACAGCCGCCGGCGCGAGCTTGGCGCCTTCCTGCGCTCGCGCCGGGAAAGGCTTTCGCCCGAGACCGCCGGCATCGCTTGCGGCGCGCGGCGGCGCACGCCAGGGCTGAGACGCGAGGAAGTGGCGATGATCGCCGGCGTCGGCACGACCTGGTACACCTGGCTGGAACAGGGCAGGGACGTTCGCCCCTCGGTCGAAGTGCTGACGGCGCTCTCGGAGGCGTTGCGCCTTGACGCCGTCGAGAAGCGGCATCTGTTCATCCTTGCCGGCCGCCAGCAGCAGGAGCGCCGCGAGGCGGCGCCCGAAAAGGTCGACGGCCCGCTGCTGCACATGCTGCAAAGCCTCGTCCTGCAGCCGGCCTATGTCGTCGGCCGGCGCTGGGATGTGCTGGCCTGGAACCCAGCGGCGGTGGCAGTGTTCGGGGATTATGGCCTGCTGGAGGGCGATACCCGCAACATTGTCCACATGGTGTTCGCCAGCCCGCACCACCGCCGCCTGCTGGTCGACTGGGAAGAACTCGCCCGCGTGGTGCTCGCATCGTTTCGCGCGGAAAGCGCCAAATATGTCGGCGACCCGGACTTCGACCGGCTGATCGCGCTGATGATGCGTTCAAGTCCCGAGTTCCGCGACTGGTGGCCGCAGCGTGATGTGGCGCGGAGATTGTCAGGGGTGAAGCATGTCAGGCACCCGAGCGCCGGCGCCATGACATTCGAGCATATGAGCCTTTCGATCGACGACGGTTCCGACATGCGGCTGATCGTCTACACGCCGCTTGCCGAGCAGAATTCGATCGCCAAATTGCAGAAGCTGCTCGACGCGCTGCCGGCCGATCGGCGCAGCGCCTGACGCCATCTACACTTTCAGCCCTTCGGCTTCAGCCCGTCGATGAACAATTGCTCGAGGAAGCGCGCGGCGTCCTCGAAGCGGCCGTCGCCGCCGCGGTCGGCGCCAAGCACGGCGCGGACTTGGACGTCGAAATCGGCATAGTGCTGCGTCGTTGCCCAGATCGAGAAGATCAGGTGCCAAGGGTCGGTGCGAGCGATCTTGCCGGCGCGCATCCAGCCCTTGATGACGGCCGCCTTCTCGTCGACCAGCGTTTTCAGCTCGCCTTCCAGCAGCGGCATGATGCGCGGCGCGCCCTGCAGGATCTCATTGGCGAACAGCCGGCTCTCGCGCGGGAAATCGCGCGCCATTTCGAGCTTGCGCCTGATGTAGCTGCGCAGCTCGGTGAGAGGGTCGCCGATGTCGTCGAGTTCCCTGAGCGGCGCCAGCCACGTCTCGAGCAGCCGCTCCATCAGCGTTTCGTGAATGTCTTCCTTGCGGCGGAAGTAGTAGAGCAGGTTCGGCTTCGACATGCCGGCCGCTTCGGCGATCTGGTCGATGGTAGAGCCGCGAAAACCGTTGGTGGAGAAGACCTCGAGCGCGGCTTCCAGGATCAGCTCGCGCTTTTCCTGCTGGATGCGGGTGCGGCGGGGAGCGGAACCTTCCATGGCGGCCGTCACCCCCGTAAACCTTCGCCGCGAGCGTCATCTGGACCAATTCTCTGGACCAGTTTTTCCTTGGCCTGTGGAGCGCGCTTCCGATGCCGCATTTCCGTTAGTAATCCCTTGACCGCCGACATGGCGGTGCTAACGTTTGTCCAATCGGTCAAAATTTGCGTAGCACGAAAACGCAGCTGAGACCAAGTGCTGGGAAGACCAAGCGTTAGCCGCACCGAAACAGGTTACAAGGGGAAGTCTTGGTCATGTCCAACCGGCTGAAAGTCACGCCGAACGATCTCAGCGCATTCTGGATGCCGTTCACGGCGAACCGGCAATTCAAGCAGGCGCCGCGCATGTTCGTGTCCGCCAAGGACATGCATTACACCACCAGCGACGGCCGCAAGGTGCTCGACGGCACCGCCGGTCTCTGGTGCGTCAATGCCGGCCACTGCCGGCCGAAGATCACCGAGGCGATCCAGCACCAGGCGGCCGAGCTCGACTATGCGCCGGCCTTCCAGATGGGCCACCCGATCGTCTTCGAACTGGCGAACCGCCTGGTCGACATCGCGCCGAAGGGCATGGACCATGTCTTCTTCACCAATTCCGGCTCGGAATCGGTCGATACCGCGCTGAAGATGGCGATCGCCTATCACCGCGCCAGGGGCGAGGGCTCGCGCACCCGGCTGATCGGCCGCGAGCGCGGCTATCACGGCGTCAATTTCGGCGGCATCTCGGTCGGCGGCATCGTCAACAACCGCAAGATGTTCGGCACGCTGCTCGGCGGCGTCGACCATATGCCGCATACGCATCTGCCGGAAAAGAACGCCTTCTCCAAGGGCGTGCCGGAGCATGGCGCGGAACTCGCCAACGAACTCGAGCGCATCGTCGCGCTACATGACGCCTCGACCATCGCGGCCGTTATCGTCGAGCCGGTGGCCGGCTCGACCGGCGTCATCCTGCCGCCGAAGGGCTATCTGCAGAAGCTGCGCGAGATCTGCACCAAGCACGGCATCCTGTTGATCTTCGATGAGGTCATCACCGGCTTCGGACGCCTCGGCACACCGTTCGCCGCCGACTATTTCGGCGTCACGCCGGACATCATGACCACCGCCAAGGGCGTCTCCAACGGCGTTATCCCGATGGGCGCGGTGTTCGTGACGAAGGAGATCCACGACGCCTTCATGACCGGACCCGATCACATGATCGAGTTCTTCCACGGCTATACCTATTCGGGCAATCCGATCGCCTGTGCCGCGGCGCTCGGCACGCTCGACACCTACAAGGACGAAGGCCTGCTGACCCGGGGCGAGGAGCTGGCGCCCTACTGGGAAGATGCGCTGCATTCGCTGAAGGGCGAGCCGAACGTCATCGATATCAGGAACATCGGCCTGATCGGCGCGATCGAACTGGCGCCGATTGCCGGGCAGCCGACGAAGCGGGCCTTCTCGGCCTTCGTCAAGGCGTTCGAGCACGGCGCGCTGATCCGCACCACCGGCGACATCATCGCGCTGTCGCCGCCGCTGATCATCACAAAGGGTCAGATCAACGAATTGATCGACCATCTGCGCGATGTTCTGAGGTCGATAGACTAGACTGCTTTGTCCGGTTGGGCGGCGTCGGGAACCGCCGCCCGATCGGATCGTGAAATGAGAGGACTTTGAATGGCGGCCCCCGGCGAGAATCTGCGAATCAATTCAGACCGTTTGTGGGATTCCATCATGGAGATGGCGAAGATCGGCCCCGGCATTGCCGGCGGCAACAATCGCCAGACCGTGACCGACGAGGACGGCGAGGGCCGGCACCTGTTCAAGCGCTGGTGCGAGGCCGCGGGCCTCGAAATGGGGCTCGACGAGATGGGCACCATGTTTGCCCGCCGCGAGGGCACCGATCCCAGTCTGCCGCCGGTCTATGTCGGCAGCCATCTCGACACCCAGCCGACCGGCGGCAAGTATGACGGCGTGCTCGGCGTCCTCGGCGGGCTGGAAGTCGTGCGCTCGCTCAACGATCTCGGCATCAAGACCAGGCACCCGATCGTCGTTACCAATTGGACGAACGAGGAAGGCGCGCGCTTCGCGCCGGCCATGATGGCCTCCGGCGTCTTCGCCGGCGTGCTCGACCAGGCCGACGTCTACGAACATGTCGACAAGGACGGCAAGAAGTTCGGCGAGGAGCTGGAGCGCATCGGCTGGAAGGGCACCGAGAAAGTCGGCGAGCGCAAGATCCACGCCTTCTTCGAACTGCATATCGAGCAGGGGCCTATTCTTGAAGATGAAGGCATCGACATCGGTGTCGTCACGCACGGCCAGGGCCTGAAATGGCTGCAGGTGACGCTGACCGGCAAGGAGGCGCATACCGGCTCGACGCCGATGCCGAAGCGCCGCAATGCCGGGCTCGGCATGGCGCGGGTGATCGAGCTGGTGCACGAGATCGCCATGGACTATCAGCCGGACGCTGTCGGCGCTGTCGGCCATATGCAGGCCTATCCGAACTCGCGCAACATCATTGCCGGGCGCACCGTCTTCACCATCGACATCCGCTCGCCGGAAAAGGAGGTGCTCGACGCGATGGACGCGCGCGTGCGCGAAGGCATCGACACGATCTGCGATGCGCTCGACATCAAATACCAGATCGAGCAGGTCGGCCATTTCGATCCGGTCACCTTCGACAAGGGCTGCGTCAAGGCGATCCGCGATGCAGCCGACCGGCTCGGCTACACGCATCGCAACATCGTCTCGGGCGCCGGCCACGATGCCTGCTGGATCAACCGCGTCGCCCCGACAGCGATGGTGATGTGCCCCTGCGTCGACGGGCTCAGCCACAACGAGGCCGAAGAGATCACCAAGGAATGGGCCGGTGCCGGCGCCGACGTGCTGTTCCATGCCGTGGTGGAAACGGCTGTCATCGTGGAGTGAGGTCTGAAATTTAGAATTCAACGCTGCTCGCAAAGAAGCGCGACTGGAACAGGGGAACGAGAAAATGACCAAAGTGATCAGGAACGGCACGATCGTCACGGCCGACCGCACCTGGAAAGCAGACGTGCTGATGCAGCACGGCAAGATCGTCGCCATCGGTTCGAACTTGCACGGCGATCATGAGTTCGACGCCACCGGCTGCTACGTCATGCCGGGCGGCATCGATCCGCACACCCATCTCGAAATGCCGTTCATGGGCACCTATTCGGCCGACGATTTCGAATCCGGCACCCGCGCGGCACTGTCCGGCGGCACGACCATGGTGGTCGATTTCTGCCTGCCGGCGCCGAAGCAGTCGCTGCTCGAAGCCTTGCAGATGTGGGACAACAAGACCTCGAAGGCGGCCTGCGACTATTCCTTCCACATGGCGGTCACCTGGTGGGGCAAGCAGGTGTTCGACGAGATGGCGACCGTCGTCGACAGAGGCATCACTTCGTTCAAGCACTTCATGGCCTACAAGGGCGCGCTGATGGTCGACGACGACGAGATGTACGCGTCGTTCCAGCGCTGCGCCGATCTCGGCGCGCTGCCGCTGGTGCATGCCGAGAATGGCGACGTGGTCGCAGCACTGTCGCAGAAGCTTCTCGCCGCCGGCAACAACGGTCCGGAGGGGCATGCCTATTCGCGGCCGCCGGAAGTGGAGGGCGAGGCGACCAACCGCGCCATCATGATCGCCGACATGGCCGGCGTGCCGCTCTATGTCGTGCACGTTTCCTGCGAGCAGGCGCATGAGGCCATCCGCCGCGCGCGCCAGAAGGGTATGCGGGTGTTCGGCGAGCCGCTGATCCAGCACCTGACGCTCGACGAGAGCGAATATTTCAACAAGGACTGGGACCATGCCGCGCGCCGCGTGATGAGCCCGCCCTTCCGCAACAAGCTGCACCAGGACTCGCTGTGGGCGGGCCTGCAGGCCGGATCGCTGCAAGTGGTGGCGACCGACCACTGCTCGTTCACCACGCAGCAGAAGCGCAATGGCGTCGGCGACTTCACCAAGATCCCGAACGGCACGGGCGGCCTCGAGGACCGGCTGCCGGTGCTGTGGACGACAGGCGTCAACACCGGCCGGCTGACGATGAACGAGTTCGTCGCGGTGACCTCGACCAACATCGCCAAGATCCTCAACATGTATCCGAAGAAGGGCGCCATCGTCGAAGGCGCGGATGCAGACATCCTGGTCTGGGATCCGAAGCGCAAGAAGACGATCACCTCGAAGAAGCAGCAGTCGGTGATCGACTACAACGTCTTCGAAGGCTTCGTGGTGACTGGCCTGCCGCGCTTCGTCTTCTCGCGCGGCGAACTGTCGATCGAGGAGGCGGAGGTCAAGGCCAAGGTCGGCCATGGCGAATTCGTCGCCCGCGAGCCGAACGCCGCGGTCAACCGGGCACTGTCGACCTGGAAGGAGATCAGCGCGCCGCGCAAGGTGGAGCGCACAGGCATTCCGGCGACCGGGGTTTGAGCGTGCGCGTTTCTCATCTTGCGTTTGCGGCCGCAGCGCTGCTCGTCGCCGGTCAGGCTTCCGCGGCGGCGATCGACCTGTCGAAGCCCTATGGCAACAAATCCGGCTGCATCAACAAGAACGGCCAGGAAATCTATGCCGAGGACATGCTGCTGTTGACCGACGAGGCATTCGTCACGGTGGCGAGTGCCTGCACCTTTACCGAAAAGAAGGCACAGGCCGACGGCTCGCTGCTGGTCAAGGCGCAATGCCAGGCGGAAGGCGAGGAGGGTGAGTCACCCGCCCAGTTCACCATCAAGCGCAGCGCCAAGAACGCCAAAAAGCTGGTGATCGCCGACGAGGACGGCAATGTCATGGGAGAAGTCTCCCGGTGCAAATGACGCTTGGAGTTTTTCCCTCGATTCCGAAGCGAGACAGCATTTGTGCGACGCCACGCGATTCCGCTTGGCTGCAAAATGCCCTAGGCGACCAGCGCATCCAGTTCCGGCAGCAGGACGACGCTTTCCTGCTCGTTGGGATCGGTGCGGGCGATGACCGCCGACGAGGGCGCGCCGCTCAGATTGGCGGGCAGATGCGGCACGCCGGCGGGGATATAGAACAGGTCGCCGGCCTTGACGACGATGTGATGCTCAAGGCGGTCGCCATACCAGGTGTGGACCTCGCCGGAGAGCACGTAGATCGCCGTCTCATGGTTCTCATGCATATGCGCCTTGGCGCGGGCGCCAGGCGGCATGGTGAGCACGTGCATGCAGATGCCGGACGAGCCGACCGACTCGGTGGCAATGCCGGCGAAATAGGTCAAACCCTGCTTGCCTTCATAAGTGCTTTCGGGGCGGATAAGATGACAAGTCGGTTTGAGCGACATCAGGGAAACTCCGGGCGTCGGGCTGGCGGGACAAGGCCAATGGGGCAGGGTGAGTGGAAAACAACGTCGCGATAAAAGCAATCGGAATCCAGCTGGCGCCGCAGGCACGGGAACGGGCAGGCGCCAGCCAATGACCGGACAGTCGCCAGCCGTCGTTTCGGCAAGCAAGCTAGGCCTCACCTTCCAGACCAATGACGGTCCGGTGCAGGCGCTGTCCAATGTCGACCTCACCATCGGCAAGGGCGAGTTCGTCTCCTTCATCGGTCCGTCCGGCTGCGGCAAGACGACGTTGCTCAGGGTCATCGCCGATCTGGAGAAGCCGACATCGGGGACCATTTCGGTCAACGGCCTGACGCCGGAGCAGGCGCGCGAGAAACGCGCCTATGGCTATGTCTTCCAGGCGGCCGCCCTTTTCCCCTGGCGCACGATCGAGCGCAATGTGGCGCTGCCGCTGGAGGTCATCGGCCTCTCCAAGGCAGAGCAGGCCGAGCGCATCAAGCGCACGCTGGAACTGGTCAACCTCGCCGGCTTCGAGAAGAAATATCCCTGGCAGCTTTCCGGCGGCATGCAGCAGCGCGCCTCGATCGCCCGTGCGCTCGCTTTCGACGCCGATTTGCTCCTGATGGACGAGCCGTTCGGCGCGCTCGACGAGATCGTGCGCGACCATTTGAACGAGCAGCTTCTGGAATTGTGGGAGCGTACCAACAAGACGATCTGCTTCGTCACCCATTCGATCCCCGAGGCGGTCTATCTCTCGACGCGCATCGTCGTCATGTCGCCACGGCCGGGCCGCGTCAGCGATATCATCGAATCGACCCTGCCGCGGCAACGGCCGCTCGATATCCGGGAGACGCCGGAATTCCTGGCGATCGCCGCGCGCGTGCGCGACGGCCTCCGGGCAGGGCACAGCTATGATGATTGAGCGCCGTCAGGAGCGAGCGCCTGCCCGCGCCTTCGTCATCCCGGGGCGGAGCGCCCGCGATGCGGCGTGCGCAGACCCTAGGATGACGACGAGGAAGGCGCCCGGCCTTCGCTTCGCTCCGGCCACCCTCTCCCCGGTGGGGAGAGGAGAGGGGCAGCGCTGATGGACTCCTTCCGCTCGAAAATCATCCCCGTCACCTCGATCCTCGCGGCCGTGGTGGTCGCCTGGTATGTCTTCGCCGTCGTCCTCAACGCGCCATTCCAGCGCGATCTCGACCAACGCGCCAACGAGACGCCCGGCACTGTCGAGTTCATCGGCAAGACGCTGTCGCAGCCGAAGCCGACGCTGCCGGCGCCGCACCAGGTGGCGGTTAATTTCTTCGAGAACACCTTCCTGCGGTCCGTCACCTCGAACCGCAGCCTAGTCTACAACGCCTGGGTGACGCTGTCCTCGACGCTGCTCGGCTTTGCCTTCGGCACCGCGCTCGGCATCGTCATTGCCGTCGGCATCGTGCATGTGGCGACGCTCGACCGCAGCCTGATGCCGTGGGTCATTGCCTCGCAGACGATTCCGATCCTGGCCGTTGCGCCGATGATCATCGTGGTGCTGGCGGCGGTCGGCATCACCGGGCTGATCCCGAAAGCGCTGATCTCGACCTACCTGTCGTTCTTCCCGGTGACTGTCGGCATGGTGAAGGGGCTGCGCTCGCCCGAGCTCATGCATCTCGACCTGATGCATACCTACAATGCCAGCCGCGCGCAGACCTTCTGGAAGCTGAGGGTGCCGGCATCGGTGCCGTTCCTGTTCACCTCGATGAAGGTGGCGGTGGCGGCAAGCCTGGTCGGCGCCATCGTCGGCGAACTGCCGACGGGCGCTGTCGCCGGCATCGGCGCCAAGCTGCTGGCGGGCGCCTACTACAGCCAGTCCATCGACATCTGGTCGGCGCTGGTCGCCGGCTCGGTTGTGGCAGCACTTCTGGTGATGGTGGTCGGCGTTGCCGGCCGCCTCGTCGACCGCGCCATGGGCGGGAGGCCGGCATGAGTTGGCTAAAACCATCCTGGCAAGGGGTGCTGGCGATCCTGCTATGCCTGATCGCCTTGGCACTCGGCGCGATGTCGAAGCCGGAAGCGGCGGCGCTGGCGCAACCCGAGGCGTCTTTCGACTATCCCTACCTTGCGACGAAGGGGCTGATGTTCGGCCTGCTGCTGCTGGCAGCTCTTGCCTCGATGGCCAGGCTGTCCACGGTCGTCGAAGCCCTGGTGCTGTTCATCGGCGCGCACCTCGCCGCCTGGCTGCTGATCACGGGCATAAACGGCTATGAGGGCACGGCGCTGGCGCCATTCTTCTTGCTGCTCGCCGCGGCATGGCTGCTGGGATGGCGCTGCGTGGCGGTGCTGTCTTCGCTGCGCCCGGTGGCGAACTGGGTGCGGACCGCCCTGCGGCTGATCATCCCGGCGATCTTCGGCGCCTGGATCCTGATCATCTGGGAAGCGGTGACCCGGGGAGCCGGCATTCCCTTCATCCTGTTGCCGCCGCCAAGCGCCATCGGCGCGCGCATCGCCGGTTCGCTGCCGGTACTCGGCGCCGATGTTCGGCAGACCATCTTCAAGGCGGTGATCTTCGGCTATGTCGTCGGCAGCGGCGCCGGCTTCCTCGCGGCGATCGCGGCCGACCGCGTGCCGTTCCTCAGGCGCGGGCTCTTGCCGATCGGCAACATGGTCTCGGCGCTGCCGATCATCGGCGTGGCGCCGATCATGGTGATGTGGTTCGGCTTCGACTGGCAGTCAAAGGCGGCGGTCGTCATCATCATGACCTTCTTCCCGATGCTGGTGAACACGGTCGCCGGTCTTGCCGCTTCGGGCCATATGGAGCGCGACCTGATGCGCACCTATGCCTCGGGCTATTGGCCGACGCTCATCAAACTCAGGTTGCCGGCCGCCGCTCCTTTCATCTTCAACGCGCTGAAGATCAACTCGACGCTGGCGCTCATCGGCGCCATCGTCGCGGAGTTCTTCGGCACGCCCGTCGTCGGCATGGGATTCCGCATTTCGACCGAGGTCGGGCGGATGAACATCGACATGGTCTGGGCCGAAATCGCAGTTGCAGCACTGGCGGGTTCGGTCTTTTATGGCGTGGTCGCTCTTTTCGAAAGAGCCGTCACGTTTTGGCATCCCTCTGTCCGTGGTGGATAGGGGCGGTGGGTTTAAGGGTGTTAACTTCAGAGGGTAAAAACATGAAAAGACTGATTATTCCTGTCCTAGCCGGCGCGATGTCGCTGGCCGCTTTCCAGGCGATGGCGGCCGACAAGGTGACGCTGCAGCTGAAGTGGGTCACGCAGGCCCAGTTCGCCGGCTACTATGTCGCCAAGGCAAAGGGCTTCTATGAGGCCGAGGGCCTCGACGTCGACATCAAGCCGGGCGGTCCCGATATTGCGCCCGAGCAGGTGATCGCCGGCGGCGGCGCCGACGTCATCGTCGACTGGATGGGCGGGGCGCTCGCCGCGCGCGAAAAGGGCGTGCCGCTGGTCAATATCGCCCAGCCGTTCAAGAAGGCCGGCATGGAACTGGTCTGCCCGAAGGACGGCCCGATCAAGACCGAAGCCGACTTCAAGGGCCACACGCTCGGCGTCTGGTTCTTCGGCAACGAGTATCCGTTCTACGCCTGGATGAACAAGCTCGGCCTCAAGACCGAGGGCGGCCCGGATGGCGTCACCGTGCTGAAGCAGAGCTTCGACGTGCAGCCGCTGATCCAGAAGCAGGCGGACTGCATCTCGGTCATGACCTATAACGAGTACTGGCAGCTGATCGACGCCGGCTACAAGCCGGAACAGCTCACCGTGTTCAACTACTCGGCCATGGGCAACGATTTGCTCGAAGACGGGCTCTATGCGTTGGGAGACAAGCTCAAGGATCCGGCCTTCGAGGACAAGATGGTGCGTTTCGTGCGCGCTTCGATGAAGGGCTGGAAATATGCCGTGGACAACTCCGACGAGGCAGCCGGCATCGTCATGGACAATGGCGGCCAGGACGAGAACCACCAGAAGCGGATGATGGGCGAAGTCGCCAAGCTGATCGACAATGCCGATGGCAAGCTGATTCCGGAAGCCTATGAGCGCACCGCCAAGGCGCTGCTCGACCAGAAGATCATCACCAAGCAGCCGGAAGGCGCGTACACGACGGCGATCACCGACAAGGCGATCAAGTAGGCCGGCTGAACGCTGACATGCTGATCTCGAGAACGGCGCCTCAGAGGCGCCGTTCTTTCATGGTGTTCATGACGAAGCTGGTCTCGATCGAGGCGACGCATTTCAGCCGCGCGATCTTTTCCTTGATGAAGCGCTCGTACTGCTCGAGGCTTCCTGCCACCACCTTCAGCGCATAGTCGCGCGAACCGGTGACGAGGTGGCATTCCAGCACCTCTTCCCAGCCGCGGATCGCTTCCTCGAACATGACGATCTCGTCCTCGTTCTGGCGGCTGAGCCGGATGGTGGCGATGGCGACCATGCCCCAGCCGAAGGCGGCCGGATCGACCAGGGCGGTGTAGCCCCTGATGACGCCGGCTTCCTCCAGCCGCCGCACGCGCCTCAGGCAGGGCGACGGCGACAGCCCGATCCGCTCTGCAAGCTCGTTGTTGGTGATGCGGGCGTCGGCTTGCAGTTCACGCAGGATCTTGCGGTCGAAACCGTCGGCTATCTTCTGCTGCACTTTCGGGCTCTCCAGGCAATTCATTGCGGGAACGCAGCCATGGGAGCCCAAAAATAGCAAGGACTGCTTGATGGGGATGGCATAAATTGCGAGGCAACACTCCTCGAAAAGCAGGAAAGAGCCATGACCGCGCCGCGCCCGTCGAAAACCCACATCGGCAACCACAAGCTCCATCCGGAGACGCTGATGCTGAGCTATGGCTTCGATCCGCAGCTTTCGGAGGGCGCGGTCAAGCCACCGGTGTTCCTCACCTCGACCTTCGTGTTCAAATCGGCGGAAGAGGGACGCGACTTCTTCGACTACACCTCCGGCCGCAAGGAACCTCCGAGCGGCACCGCTTCCGGTCTCGTCTATTCGCGCTTCAACCATCCCAACAGCGAGATCGTCGAGGACCGGCTGGCGGTCTATGAGGGCACGGACGCCTGCATCCTGTTCTCGTCCGGCATGTCGGCGATCGCGACGACCCTTTTCGCCTATGCCCGTCCGGGTGACGTCATCCTGCATTCGCAGCCGCTCTATGGCGGCACCGAGACGCTTCTGACGCGCACGCTCGCCGGCTTCGGCATAGAGGCTGTCGGCTTCGCTGACGGCGTCGACGAGGCGGCGGTTGGCGCGGCCGCCAATGCTGCCAGGGCCAAGGGCCGCGTGTCGGTCATCCTGATCGAGACGCCGTCAAATCCGACCAACAGCCTTGTCGACATCGCGCTGATGTGCAGGATCGCCGACGAAATCGGCGCCGGGCAAGGGACGAAGCCGATCATCGTCTGCGACAACACGCTGCTCGGCCCGGTGTTCCAGCGGCCGATCGAACACGGCGCCGATGTCTCCGTCTATTCGCTGACCAAATATGTCGGCGGCCATTCCGACCTGATCGCCGGCGCCGCCATGGGCAGCAAGGCGGTCACCAAGCCGATCAAGGCGCTGCGCGGCGCGATCGGCACGCAGCTCGACCCGCATTCCTGCTGGATGCTCGGCCGCTCGCTCGAGACGCTGTCGATCCGCATGGAACGCGCGAACGACAATGCGCGCCTTGTCGCCGAATTCCTGCGCGACCATGCCAAGGTGGAGAAGGTCCACTACCTGCCGTTCCTGGGCGAGGATACACCTTCGGGCCGCACCTACCGGGCGCAGTGCAGTGGCGCCGGCTCTACCTTTTCCTTCGACATTCGCGGCGGGCAGAAGGCGGCGTTCGCCTTTCTCAACGCCCTGCAGATATTCAAGCTGGCGGTAAGCCTCGGCGGGACGGAATCGCTGGCCAGCCACCCGGCGGCGATGACCCATTCGGGCATTCCCTTCGAGGTGCGCCAGCGCATCGGCGTGCTGGAGACCACGGTCAGGCTGTCGATCGGCGTCGAGCACCCGGACGACCTGATCGCCGACCTCACGCAGGCCCTGGCAGCCGTCTGATCAGCGCCTTCGTGGAATCCAAAAGGGGCGGGCAACCGCCCCTTTTAGCCGTGCTGTCAAATCGGCGTTACTTCCGGGAAACATCCGCTCCTCAAGCCGTTGTGGCGGTGCATCCATTCCGGGATGTCACAACGGAGGTCTCCATGCGCATTCAACCCCTCACGCCGATGTTCTCGGCGCTGGCCATTTCCGCGTCTATCCTGCTTGCCTTTCCTGCCTTGGCCGAAACGGTGAAATACACGGCGACGCTCGATGGCGGCCAGCAGAGCCCGCCTGTCACCACCAAGGGCAAGGGAACCGCCACATTCACCTTCGACACCGCCAAGAAGAAGCTGAGCTGGAACGTCAAATATTCCGGCCTCAGCGGACCGGCGACGGCGGCACACATTCACGGCCCGGCCGCGATGGGCGCGAACGCGGGACCCGTAATCCCGTTCAAGAAGCTCAAGAGCCCGATCAAGGGATCGGCCACGCTGACCGATGCGCAGGCGGCAGACCTTGAGGCCGGCAAGTACTACGTCAACGTCCACACCGCCGCCAACAAGGACGGCGAGATCCGCGGCCAGATCGAGAAGGCTATGTAAGACGCAAAGGGCGGTTCATCCCCTTTGCGTGCAGCCGGCAGAAGGTCAGCAGGCTGCCCTTTCGCGTCTAGCTCTTGTCGCGTATCTGCGTCAGCGTGCGGGTCGGCGTGATCGCCTCGGGAT
>NZ_RZOJ01000012.1:0-39511 GCF_003998845.1 Mesorhizobium sp. M4A.F.Ca.ET.022.05.2.1
CTACGAAAGCCTCGGCGGCAGCGTCACCCGCATCGGCAAGCCCTATCCGGCGATCTACGAGGCGGCGCTGGCGCTGGCCGGCAATCCGGATCGCGGCAGCGTGGTCTGCGTCGGCGACAGCATCGAGCACGACATCGCCGGCGGCGCCGGCGCAGGCGTCGCAACCGCGCTGGTACGCTCGGGGATATTGGCCGACGTCGACGACCTCAGCGCGCTTTTCGACCGCCAAGGCGCGTACCCCGACTATACGCTGGACGCGTTCCACTGGCGCTGATCGGCCGGCTCACCCGATCCGGTTTCCATCTTTTGGATCGAACAGATGCAGCGCCGCCGGATCGGCCGACAGCCGCACAATGTCGCCCGGCCTAACGTTGCTGCGCCCCATGACGAAGACGCAGACCTGCTGGTTGGCGAGCCTGACATAGAACTGCGTCGACAGGCCAAGCGGCTCGACCACCTCGACCTCCGCCTTGAGCGCGCCATCGTCGACCAGCCTGATGTGTTCCGGGCGCAGCCCGATGGTGAGCGCATCGCTATCCTCCAGAGGCAGCCCGTCCGGCAGCCTGAGCTTCTGGCCGTCGGCGAGCACGGCATCGAGCTTGCCGGCCTTGGCGACCTTCGCCGGCAAGAAATTCATGCCGGGCGAGCCGATGAAGCCGGCAACGAAGGTGTTGACCGGCCGGTCGTACAGCTCCAGCGGGTGGCCGACCTGCTGCACATAGCCGTCATGCATGACGACGATGCGGTCTGCCATGGTCATCGCCTCGACCTGGTCGTGCGTGACATAGACCGAGGTGGTCTTGAGCTGCTGGTGCAGCGCCTTGATCTCGGCGCGCATGTGGACGCGCAATTTGGCGTCGAGGTTCGACAGCGGCTCGTCGAACAGGAAGACCTTCGGGTCGCGCACGATGGCGCGGCCCATGGCGACGCGCTGGCGCTGGCCGCCAGAGAGCTGGCGCGGCAGGCGGCCGAGGAAACTGTCGAGGCCGAGGCGCTTGGCGGCCGCGCCCACCCTGCCGTCGATCGTCGCCTTTTCGGCCTTCTTCAACAACAGGCTGAAGCCCATGTTCGACGAGACATCCATATGCGGGTAGAGCGCGTAGGACTGGAACACCATGGCGATGTCGCGGTCCTTTGGCGCGACATCGTTGACCAGCCGCTCGCCAATGCGGATCTCGCCACCAGAGACTTCCTCCAGCCCGGCGATCATGCGCAGCAAGGTCGACTTGCCGCAGCCGGACGGGCCGACCAACACGACGAATTCGCCATCGGCGATCTCGAGATCGACGCCGTGCAGGATGCGTAGCGAGCCATAGTCCTTCTCGACATGTTGCAGCGTGACGGAAGCCATTGATTACCCTTTGACCGCGCCGGCGGTGAGGCCGGTGACGAGATAGCGTTGCAGGAAGGCGAAGAAGATGCAGACCGGGATCAGCGCCAGCACCGAGGCCGCCATCATCTGCCCCCAGTCGACGGCGAATTTGCCGATGAAGGTGAGCAGGCCGACGGCGAAGGTCTTCTGGTCGTCGCTGGAGATCAGCATCAGCGCGAACAGCAATTCGCTCCAGGCGGCGGTGAAGACGAAACCGAGGGTGGCGCCCATGCCGGGCAACGTCAGCGGCACGATCACCCTGCGCATCGCCTGAGCGCGCGTGCAGCCGTCGATCATCGCCGCTTCTTCCAGATCCTTCGGGATGCCGTCGAAGAAGGACTGCATGAGGAAGGTGGCGAAGGCAGTGTTGAAGGCGGTGTAGATGATGATCAGCCCGGTCAGGCTGTTGGTCAGGCCTAGATCGCCCATGATGCGGTAGATCGGCGGGATGACCATCACCAGCGGGAAGGTCTGGGTTAGCAGCAGGAGAATGGCCAGTGTCGCCTTACCGCGAAAGGTGAAGCGCGACATGGCGTAGCCGGCGAGCGTGGCGATCACCGTCACCAAAGCCGCCGTCGATACCGAGACGATGACGCTGTTGAGGAAATAACGCGGGAAGTCGGAGGCTTCGAGCACGGTGACGAAGTTCTGGAATGTCGTTTGCGACGGCCAGAGGGTGATGCCTTCGGAGTATAGCAGGCGTTCCGGCGTCACCGAGATCTTCAGCGTCCAGAAGATCGGAAACAGCGCGAAGACCATGTAGGCGGCGATGGCGCCGTAAAGACCGATGCCGCCGGCGATGCGCGAGGAGGTGGAGCGACCGGCGATCATCAGACGTGCCTCACCAAGGTACGGCGGACGGCGATCAGCCCCACCGCATAGGCGATCAGCAACACTAGGAGCAGCACGGCGACCGCCGAGGCATAGCCCTTGTCCAGCGACTTGAAGGCGCTGACATAAATGTAGACCGGCACCGTGCTGGTCGAGCCCGCCGGCCCCCCTTCGGTCATGACGAAGATCAGGTCGGCGAAAGTGGCGATCCAGATGGTGCGCAGCATGACGGTGATCACAATGGTCGGCGCCAGGAACGGCAACGTGACCTTGGTAAAACGTTGCCAGGGCGAGGCGCCATCTATGGCGGCGGCCTCATGCAGTTCCGACGGGATCGACTTCAGCGCGGCCAGCAGCGTGATGGCGAAAAAGGGAATGCCGAACCAGATGTTGGCGATGATCGGCCCCCACATGGCGGTGGCGGGATCGGACAGTATGTTGGTCGGCTCGGCCTTCAGCCCGAGTGCGAACAACCAGTGCGGCAACGGCCCGATGATCGGGTTGAACAGCCAGGCCCAGGTGAGGCCGGAGAGGAAGGACGGCACCGCCCAGGGCAGGAACACCACCGCCTGCACCACCTTGCGGCCGACGAACGGCTTGTCGAGCAGAAGCGCCAGGCCGAGCCCGAGGAAGAACTGGAAGAACAGGCTGGCGACGGTCCACCACAGCGTGTTGATCAGCGCCTGGCCAAGGACGGCGTCCGAGAGCATAGTTTGATACTGGCCGAGCCCGACATATTCCGACTTGAAGGCCGAGAATTTGCGGAACGAATAGCTGATGCCGATGATCAGCGGCACCAGAAGCACAACGACAAGCAGGACGATAGCCGGCGAAAGATAGAGCCAGGGCTCGATCGCGGTCTTGTTCAGCCCTCTCTTGCGCGGCCGGGCGGCGGATCGGATTTCGGACACTGCGTAGGTCATACGTTTTGGCTCTACGGTGGTGAATGGGTGCCGGCGGGCAAAACAGCGTCCTTCTCCCCGTTCACGGGGAGAAGATGCCGGCAGGCAGATGAGGGGCGGCGCGAACCTTTCGGGAGTGGGCGCTGCCCCTCATCCGGCCCTTCGGGTCACCTTCTCCCCGTGAAACGGGGAGAAGGAAAAAGCCTGCGCCTACTTCTTATTTTTAGCCAGCCAGTCCTGCTGCTCCTTGGTCAGGAACGCGGCCCACGCGTCGGCCGCCTCCTTGGCCGTCTTCTGGCCGAGCAGCACTTCCTGGAAGTTCTTGATCGCCACCTGGTCGACGAAGTTGCCGAGGTTTTCCAGATGCGTCGGCGGCGTCACCATTTCATATTTGGAGCTGTCGCTGAGCTCGGTGAACCAGCCCTTGAACTGCTCGGTCTTGAAATGGGCATCCTGGTCGGCGCCATTGTGGATCGGGACGACGCCGACTTCCTTGGCCCATTCCAGATTGTCCTTGGGCGAGAGCAGCGTCGCCATCAGCTTCCAGGCATCGTCTTTATGCTGCGAATTGGCGAACATTGCCCAGCCGGCATAGCCCAGCGTCGGATAGGACTTGCCGCTCGGTCCGACCGGCAGCGGCGCCACGGCGAAATCGTCGGCACTCATCTTGTCAGCGATGCCGAGCAGCGCGTCCGGATCCTGATTGAGCATGGCGCATGTGCCGGAATAGAAGCCGGTGACGGTCTCGTTGAAACCCCAGCTCACGGCGTCCTTCGGCGCCAGGCCGTTCTTGTACATGTCGGCCAGCATCTGCAGGCCCTTGACCGAGCCTTCGTCGTTGATGGTCGAGGTGCCGTCCTCGTTGAAGTAGCCGCCCTTGCCGGCGGCGATGTTCATGAACATGTGCATGCCGTTGAAGGCGCCCGGGCCGCCGCGCAGGCAGTAGCCATATTTGCCGGGGATGGCCGAGATCTTCTTGGAGTCCTCGACGAACTCGTCGAGCGTCGCCGGCGGGCCGTCGAGGCCGGCCTGCTTGAACAGCTTTTTGTTCCAGAACAGCGCGTTCACATAGTAGCCGTAGGGGATCATGAACTGCGTGTTGTTGACGGTCGAGCCGAACTGTTTGGCGCGGTCGCCGAGCGTCTTGGCGTCGTCCCACTTGGCCATGTAGGGACCGAGGTCCTCGAGCTGGCCGTTGTTGGCATAGAGGCCCATCCAGCGTTCCGGCATCTCGACAACGTCGGGCGTGTCGCCGGCCTGCACCATGGTCAGGAACTTCTCGAAGGCCTGGCCCCAGGGCAGCGAGACGAGCTCGACCTTGACGCCTGGATTGGCCGCCTCGAATTCGGCGATCTGCTTCTTCAGGAATTCGGTGCGCGGCGGGCTGGTGATGACCTCGACCATCTTGATCGTGCTGTCGGCCAGGGCGCCGCTGGCGGAAATCGCCAGGCCGGCGACGGCGGCAAGCATCAGCGTCAGTCTCTTCATGTTCAGGACTCCCATTTTGAACGCTCGGTTATTTTCTTGCTTTGTCGAAGGCCTGGGCGATGTCGGCCCAGAGATCCTCGACGCTTTCCAATCCGACATTGAAGCGGATGGTTCGGGGGCTGACGCCGAAGCGCGCCATCGAATTCAGGCCCGGCGTCTGCTCGAGCGAGGCCTTGGCCGGCACAACCAGGCTTTCATGACCGCCCCAGCTGACGCCGATGCGGAAGAATTTCAGCGCATCGACGAAAGCGGGAATGTCGACATCCTCCGTCACCTCGAAGGAGAACAGCCCGGCATAGCCGGCAAGCGTCTTCTTGCCGGGATGGTTGGAATAGGCGGGATGATTAACCCGCTCGACCTTGCCATGCGCCTTTAGCCGCTCGGCGAGGATGAGCCCGCTCTTCATGTGGTGCGGCAGCCTGAGCGGCAGCGTGCGCAGGCCGCGCAGGAGCAGCCAGCCTTCGAAGGGTGACAGTTTGCCGCCGAGCGAGGAATAGGTCTGCTCGTTGATGTGCCTGATATGCGCGGCGGAGCCCGCCACCACGCCGGCAACAGTGTCGCTGTGGCCGCCGAGATATTTCGAGGCTGAATGCAGCACAAGATCGACGCCGTGCGCGATCGGCTTCTGGAACACGGGCGTCGCCCAGGAATTGTCGATGGTGGTGACGATGCCTTGCTCCTTCGCGAGCCGCGTCAGATGGGCGATGTCCTGCAGCTCGAACATCATCGAGGTCGGGCTTTCCAGGTAAAGCAACTTGGCGCCCGGCAGCGCCGCCGCCACCGCATCCGGGTCGGAGCCGTCGACATAGTCGACCTTGATTTGCAAGCGTGGGAACAGCCGCTCGAACAGCCGGTAGGCATCGCCATAGCAGTTGCGCACGGCGACGATGCGCTCGCCGGCGCCGACGAAGGCGAGCACCGTGGCGCTGATCGCGGCCATGCCGCTGGAGAAGCCGCGCGCGGCTTCGGCACCTTCGAGGGCGGCGACGCGCGCTTCGAACTCCATCACCGTCGGATTGTCGCCGCGCGAATAGATCGGCTGGCGGCGCCGGCCAGCAAAGGTGTCGGCCATCTCGGCATAATTGGCGAAGGTGAACAGCGAGGTCTGGTAGATAGGCGGCACCACCGCGCCGCCGGGGAACGGATCGTCATGGGCCAGAAGCGTAGCCGCCTCGGCCAGATAGTCGCTGTTGGAAAGGCCCGGGTCGAAACCGGTGGGGTGCTCATTCATTTGCGGTCCGAAAGCTTGAGGTTGGCGGCGCCGCGCTTCAGATCGTCCTCGACGGTGGCGATGAGCTTCAGCGCCTCGGCCCGAGCTCCTTCCGGGTCGTGCGCGGCAATGCGTTCGTAGATAGTCCGGTGATAGGGGAAGCTGGCGTGGCCGAAATCGCGCACGCCGAGCGGGTGTTCCCAGAAGCGGTGGAACAGCTCGTGCATGGCGGCAATGATCTGCTCGAACAGCGGATTGCCGGAAGCGCGGTAGATCGCCTGATGAAACTCCCAGTCCTCGTCCGATGACATGCCGGCGCGGGTCTGGAAAGCCTCCTCCATAAGGTCGAGCTTGCGTTCGATCTCGGCGAGCTCGGCCTTGCCGGCGCGGACGGCGCAAAGGGCGGCGGCCTCGGCCTCCAGCGCGCGGCGGATTTCCAGCGTGCGCATCAGGCCGGCGAAATCATTGCCGCCGGCCAGCGTCAGCGGCATGTGCAGCATATCGGGAGAGACGGCCGCCTTGAGATAGGTGCCTGAGCCCTGCCGCCGCTCGACGAGGCCGAGCCCCTCCCAGCGCGTCAGCGCCTCACGCACGGTGTTGCGGCTGACCTTGAGCCGCTCGGCCAGGATGCGCTCGGTCGGCAACTTCTCACCGGGACCCAGGGATTCCTGCCTGACGAAACCGGCCAAGGCCTTCAGCACCGCGTCGTCGCGGGCCGTCGTCTGGATGGGAGGCAAAAGATCGGTCAAGCCAGAGCCTAAAGTGGTTCAATGGTCCAACCAATTCTGCACAGAGCGAAAGGCGAGTCAACAGCCCGAAACGAGACAGGGCCGAACGGCGCGCAGATGCGATATACGTTCAGAACGATCCTGGCCGGATATTCCCCGGCCCAATCGGTGGAACTCAACCCCGCGGTTCCCATGAAAGAAATCCGTGGCGCCCAACTTCATCATCTGCCTCGAGGACAGACGGCACTTCAAATTGCTGAAGCGGCATATCGCCGTGCATTACGGCCTCTCGCCCGATCAATATCGGGCGAAGTGGAACCCTGCCTTCCAACCATCCGATGGTGGCACCGAACTATTCCGCAAACCGTTCGAGGCTCGCCAAGTCCATGGGGCTGGGACGCAAGCCTAACGGCTCGGCGCAGTAGGTCGCCCTCGCGAGAAGCGTTCGACGCTCGAGGCGGGATCGCCGTGCCGAATCGGCGGTCCGGTCATGGACCGATCCTTGATTGGTCGGCCTCGCGCGAACGCTCCTCAGCCGGCCTCGACCATCGTTTGCGACTGCAGGGCGACGTGGCCGACCTCGGTAAGCGCGTAGATCCCGCGCTCCGTTCTGGCAAACCAGCCATAGTAATTGTGCAGCAATATGTTGGCCGCGCGCAGCGAAACGGCTTTCAGGTCACGCGGTCGCTTCGGGCCGTCGGCCATGGCGGCGGCGCAGGCCAGCGCCTCCTGCCGGTAGGCGGTCATAATCGGCGCGCGCGTGCTGCCTCCGGCCGTGGGGTCGCCGCGCCGGCGCCGATGCTCCTCCATCAGGCGCGAACGCCGCCGGGGATCACGCCTCGGGGGCACGGCGGCGGGACTGAGCAGCAACTCGACCTCACCCTTACTGCCAACCCCCAGCAGCCCGAAGCCGAGGCGGCGGCACAGCGCGCGGAAGCGGCGGTCGTGCTCGCGCCCCTTGCCGCGCGCCGACATGAGCGCGGCGAGCCAGACCTCGTCGCAGGCTGCCGCGCGGTCGACGGCCTGGAGCACGAGTTCCAGATTGAACTGCAGTTTCAGTTCGCAGATGACCACCACGGGCGGCTCGCCATCGCGCAGCCCGACCACGTCGCAGCCGCCGACTTCGCCCTTGACGGTAAAGTCCAGGCTCTCGAGAAACCGCTTCACCGGGACGTATAGGGACGTTTCCTGCATGCGAGAGGCATAGCCGATTCGGACCGGGCGCGGACAGCGCCGCCAAAGGGCGCGTCTCGACAGGCGGATTGGCAGCTGCAAAACCGGTCCGCGATGCTTGAGGCCCCTTCGACAGGCCGTCCAGCGCAGAGAGATTTGCTGAATTACTGCCTGGCGAACGCGCCCGTGTAGGTTTGGCCGGCAAGCGTATAGGTGGCGGCCAGCGTCCCGTCGGGCTGCATGATGAAGGTGGCGTCCGCGCCGTTCGGCAGGCGCGCAAGCTTCAATGTGTTGCCTGAAATCTTCCCGGCGCCATCGGCGACGCCCGGCTTGTTGTCGGCCAGAACTCCCCACGCATAGGTGACCGTCACCTGCCCGCGTGGAGCAATCGTGAGCACAGCCAGCTTGCCTTCATACATCCCGTCCAGCCGTCCGGCCCATATGCCGGAGAATGCGGCATATTTTGCCGGAACGCCCTTGTCGGGGGGCGTCGCCACCACGGATGGGTCCAGGACTGCCGAATCCTGAGCAGGAGGAACCGCGGCCAGGGCAGGTTGTGCAGGAGGTGGCGGTGGCGGCGATGCTTCAGGCGCCGATTGGCACGCGGCGAGCGTGAGCGACGCGAATCCAAGCATCAGGAAAAGACTGTTTGGTGGAGCCAATCGGAATCGAACCGACGACCTCTTGAATGCCATTCAAGCGCTCTCCCAACTGAGCTATGGCCCCACTCCCGGCAGTCAGCCGGCGCCGTTTCCGGCGAAGAGATCCGGCGCGGTTTTGAGGTCCGCGCCGTCAAGTGCAGGCGGCTTCTAACCCCGCCTTCGGTCAAGATCAAGCCTTCAACGACCGCTTTTTCGTCACAGGCCAACAAAGGCCGGCAAATGATCGCAGCGGGGCCCGATCAGACCTCGTCGTCGTCGTCGCCGACGCCGATCATGTCAGCAACGTCGTCGTCCTCTTCCTCTTCATCGGCAAGGAAGGTGTCGTCCTCATCGTCGCCGAGGTCCACATCGTCCTCGTCGTCTCCGAGATCGGGAAGATCGTCGCCGCCCTTGGCCTCGTCATCAGCCTCTTCGAGCGAGACGACCTCGGCGCCCTCTTCGTCCTCGGCGTCCACTTCCTTGTCGGCGACATCCTCGTCCTCCTCGAGAGCGGTGATCTTGCCTTCGTCGAAATAGGAGCGCGGATAGCTCTTGCCGGTGTAGGGCGAGACGATCGGGTCCTTGTTCAGGTCATAGAATTTCCGACCCGTTTCCGGGTCTATGCGTTTGGTGCCAAGTTCAGCTTTTGCCACAGCAAGCCTCGTAGATAGAAGAGTGGTCCCCTTAACGGCAGTTTACGGCGCTGTCAAAGCCAAAAGCCGGCTTCAGGCAGGCGTTGCAAAAGCCCGCAATCGAAGGCTTCTCGCAAGGGGATGACCATTTCCGTCCGCCGTGATACGAGACCGCCGCAACAAAAGAAAAGTGCCGGCGCGCCGGCGTTCCATCAAGGGAAAACCATGTCTCACGCTGCCGCTCCGAAACCGGCCACGGCCCGCAAATCTCCAGCCCTTTCCGGCGCCGCGCGGGTGCCGGGCGACAAGTCGATCTCGCACCGGTCCTTCATGTTCGGCGGTCTGGCCTCCGGCGAGACCCGCATCACCGGCCTGCTCGAAGGCGAGGACGTGATGCGCACGGGCGCCGCGATGAAGGCGATGGGCGCGCATATCGAGAAGCGCGGCGCCGAGTGGGTGATCCGCGGCACCGGCAACGGGGCGCTGCTCGAACCGGAAGGTCCGCTCGACTTCGGCAATGCCGGCACTGGCTCGCGGCTGACCATGGGTTTGGTCGGCACCTATGACATGGAAACGACCTTCATCGGCGATGCATCGCTATCCGGCCGGCCGATGGGCCGCGTGCTGGAGCCGCTGCGGCAGATGGGCGTGCAGGTGCTGAAGGCGACGCCTGGCGACCGCATGCCAATCACGCTGCGCGGCCCCAAGCACGCCGCCCCCATCACCTACCGGGTGCCGATGGCCTCGGCGCAGGTGAAGTCTGCGGTGCTGCTTGCGGGCTTGAACACGCCGGGCATCACCACGGTGATCGAGCCGGTGATGACGCGCGACCATACCGAAAAGATGCTGAAGGGCTTTGGCGCCAATCTGACGGTCGAAACCGACGAGCGCGGCGTACGCCACATCTTCATCGAGGGCCAGGGCAAGCTCAGCGGGCAGACGATCGCCGTTCCGGGCGATCCGTCCTCGGCCGGCTTCCCGCTGGTCGCGGCGCTCATCGTGCCGGGCTCGGACATCGTGATCGAGAACGTGCTGATGAACCCGACCCGCACCGGCCTGCTTTTGACGCTGCAGGAGATGGGCGGCCGGATCGACATCCTCAACCCGCGCAACGCCGGCGGCGAGGACGTCGCCGACCTGCGCGTGCGCTCATCCGAATTGAAGGGTGTCGTCGTCCCGCCGGAGCGGGCACCCTCGATGATCGACGAGTATCCGGTGCTGGCGGTTGCCGCGAGCTTCGCCGAGGGCGAGACGCTGATGCAGGGGCTGGAGGAATTGCGGGTCAAGGAATCCGACCGCCTGTCTGCCGTGGCCAACGGGCTGAGGCTCAACGGCGTCGACTGCACGGAGGGCGAAGCAACGCTTGCGGTACGCGGCAGGCCCGGCGGCAAGGGGCTGGGCAGACACCCCAACGGGCCGGACACGACGGTAAAGACGCATCTCGACCACCGCATCGCCATGAGTTTTCTGGTGATGGGCCTGGCGACCGAGAAGCCGGTGACCATCGACGACGCCAACATGATCGCGACGAGCTTTCCGGAATTCATGGGACTGATGAAGGGGCTGGGCGCGGAGATCGGGTGATGTTGCGGGACTGGCCGCTCTTGGCAGGCTGCATTGGAGCTGCGCTGGTCCCGTATCTGATCGAACGCCTCGCTTTCAAAGAGCGGTTTGGCATTTTCGCTCTTCTTTTCTGGCTTCTGGTTCTTCAGTTCCTGGCCATCTATTTGTCGGTCGGTCCTGCCAGGTTTCTCGAAGACAATGGATGGGTCTTTCTTGCGGGACTTCTCAAAGGGATCGGGGCCATGGCCTTCATGACAATCGGCGTCATACCGCTCATTGCACTGCCACTGTCGATCTCGATCGCCCTGGCGGTGCTGGCGTTCCGCCTGTTCAGGCAAGTCAGATGACCGACACCTTCACCATTGCCATCGACGGGCCTGCAGGCGCCGGCAAGGGCACGCTTGCGCGCCGGCTCGCCGACCACTACCGGCTGAACCTGCTCGACACCGGCCTCACCTATCGCGCGGTTGCCCACAAACTGCTTCAGCTTGGCCTGCCGCTCGACAACGTCTCGGCAGCCGAAACCGCGGCGCGGCAGGTGGACCTTTCGAAACTCGACCGCGCCGTGCTGTCGGCGCATGCGGTGGGCGAGGCGGCCTCGAAGGTTGCGGTCATTCCCACGGTGCGGCGCATCCTCGTCGAAAAGCAGCGCGACTTCGCCAAAACGCCGCCGGGCGCGGTGCTTGACGGGCGCGATATCGGCACCGTCGTGTGTCCCGACGCCGACATCAAGCTCTACGTGACGGCGAGCGCCGAGGTGCGGGCCAGGCGCCGGCTGGCGGAGATCGAGAGCATCGGCGGCAGCGCCGATTTCGCCACCATCCTGGCCGACATCGAGCGCCGCGACGAGCGCGACATGGGCCGGGCCGACTCGCCGCTCAAGCCGGCTGCCGACGCGCACTTGCTTGATACGTCTGAAATGGCTATAGAGGCCGCGTTTCTGGCGGCTATGGCGATCATCGACGACGTCCTGGCCAAGAGAAGCAGAGCCTGAGCCAGGTTTTTCCTCGTGTTTCCGTTGCCGGAGGCGAAGAAAATACCCATATCGGGCACAAACCAGCCTGCCAGCATTCTTCATGCGCCGGACTTGCCGCCAAATGCGGCCAAGGGCTTTTAGCCCGGAACGCCGGCAGGCTCACGCAACGCTAACCAACGGCGCCCACTCCGCGAAAGACGCGGAGTATTCCAGGAGAAACAATGTCAGCTGCTAATCCGTCTCGCGACGATTTCGCGAGCATGCTCGAAGAATCATTCACCGCCGGTCATTCCGGCGAGGGCCAGGTTGTCCGGGGCACGATCACCGCGATCGAAAAGGACATGGCCATCATCGATGTCGGCCTCAAGGTCGAAGGCCGCGTGCCGCTGAAGGAGTTCGGCGCCAAGGGCAAGGACTCCTCCCTCAAGGTCGGCGACACCGTCGAAGTCTATGTCGAGCGCATCGAGAACGCGCTTGGCGAAGCCATGCTGTCGCGCGAGAAGGCTCGCCGCGAGGAGAGCTGGGTGCGCCTCGAGGAGAAGTTCACCAAGGGTGAGCGCGTCGAAGGCGTCATCTTCAACCAGGTCAAGGGCGGCTTCACCGTCGACCTCGACGGCGCCGTGGCGTTCCTGCCGCGCAGCCAGGTCGATATCCGCCCGATCCGCGACGTCTCGCCGCTGATGCACAACCCGCAGCCCTTCGAGATCCTCAAGATGGATCGCCGCCGCGGCAACATCGTGGTGTCGCGCCGCACCGTGCTCGAGGAGAGCCGCGCCGAACAGCGTTCGGAAATCGTGCAGAACCTCGAAGAGGGCCAGGTGGTCGAGGGCGTGGTCAAGAACATCACCGACTACGGTGCGTTCGTCGACCTCGGCGGCATCGACGGCCTGCTGCATGTCACCGACATGGCATGGCGCCGCGTCAACCATCCGACCGAGATCCTCAACATCGGCCAGACGGTCAAGGTGCAGATCATCCGCATCAACCAGGAAACCCACCGCATCTCGCTCGGCATGAAGCAGCTCGAGAGCGATCCGTGGTCGGAGATCGGCACCAAGTTCCCGATCGGCAAGAAGATCAAGGGCACCGTCACCAACATCACCGACTACGGCGCGTTCGTCGAGCTGGAGCCGGGCATCGAGGGCCTCATCCACGTTTCGGAAATGTCGTGGACGAAGAAGAACGTGCACCCCGGCAAGATCCTGTCGACGACCCAGGAAGTCGACGTGGTGGTGCTCGAGGTCGATCCGGCCAAGCGCCGCATCTCGCTCGGCCTCAAGCAGACGCTGGAGAACCCGTGGGAAGCCTTCGCGCGCACCCATCCGGTCGGCAGCCAGGTCGAGGGCGAGGTCAAGAACAAGACCGAGTTCGGCCTGTTCATCGGCCTGGAAGGCGACGTCGACGGCATGGTCCACCTCTCCGACCTCGACTGGACCCGTCCGGGCGAGCAGGTGATCGAGGAGTACAATCGCGGCGACGTGGTCAAGGCGCAGGTGCTCGACGTCGACATCGAGAAGGAGCGCATCTCGCTCGGCATCAAGCAGCTGGCGCGTGACACGGTCGGTGAAGCGGCGACTTCGGGCGAACTGCGCAAGAACGCCGTCGTCACCTGCGAGGTCATCGGCGTCAAGGACGGCGGGCTGGAAGTGCGGCTGGTCGACAGCGGCATCGAGACCTTCATCAAGCGCTCCGACCTTTCCCGCGACCGCGACGAGCAGCGCCCCGAGCGCTTCACCGTCGGCCAGAAGGTCGACGCCCGTGTCATCGCCTTCGACAAGAAGACCCGCAAGCTGCAGGTCTCGATCAAGGCGCTGGAAATCGCCGAGGAGAAGGAAGCGGTCGCCCAGTACGGCTCGACCGACTCCGGCGCCTCGCTGGGCGACATCCTGGGCGCGGCGCTGAAGAAGCAGGGCAACTAGAGCATTCCAGGAAAACCGCGCGGCGGTTTTTCGTCCGGAATTGCTTGAGCCTCTTCGCCCAACCTCAAAGAAAACCCCGCCGGAGCGATCCGGCGGGGTTTTTCTTTGGCGGGATGTCCAGAACGGTCCATCGTTTCATGGAAACGCCGACCCGCTCCGGCTTTGTTTTGGGCTATTGCGAACGGAAGACCGTTTCACACTTTTCCTGGAATTGCTCCGGAAAATCAGGCCCGACCGTAGAGCGGCACCAGCGTGCCGCTCATCGCCAGATTGGCGGGCGAGGCGAGATAGGCGATAGCCTCGGCGGCGGCTTCGAGGCTCACCCATTTGGTGAAGTCGGCGTCCGGCATGTCGGCCCGGTTGGCCGGCGTGTCGAGCGTCGAGGGCGCCACCGCGTTGACCAGTATGCCCTTGTGCTTCAGCTCCTCGGCCATCGCCACCGTCATCGCCGCGACCGCCGCCTTGCTGGCGGCATAGGCGACCATGCCAGAACCGCGCCTTGGATCGAGCCCGGCGCGCGCTGTGACGTTGACGATGCGCCCCGCCGTGGCCGAAGTCAGCATCGAGCGGATCGCGGCACGGCAACAGAGAAACGTCGTGCGGGCGTTGGTGTCCATCATCTCGGCGAAGGAGGCCGATTCGATCTTCTCCACCGGCGCCATGGCAAAGCCGCCGGCGAGGTGGATCGACCCCCAGAGGTCGGGAAGCTGGTGGTAGAAGGCCTCGACCTTGGCGGAATCCGACAGGTCGACATTGTGCGCCAGCCTGACGCGGTCATGGGCGGCAAAGGGAAAGTGCGGAGGCGCCGCGGCATGGGCATTGGGGACATGGCAGATCGCGCCCTGATCCAAGAGCTTGCCGACAACCGCGCCACCCAGCGCCCCCGTGCCGCCGGTCACCACGATATGCCTGCCGTCCAGTGTTTCCGTCATATTCGACTGCTCCAGTCCATTTCACGCTTGCGCCACGCCGGCGCCGAACCTCGCGCCTTTCGCGCCGTCACTCAACTGAAATTTCGTTGACGCTAATTCACCGTTTCAGTTCGCCGGCCAACCGTCGAGGATCGCATCCCAGAGCAGGCGATCGCCCGTCGCCGGACGCTCGGCCTTGTGCGTCAGCTTGTGCAGCCAGAAACGATCATGGACCGCGCGATGCGCTGCCTCGTCGAGCGGCTCGAAAAGCAGCCATTGCAGCTCGTGCGGCCGGTCGGCGCCGACCTGCGGCCTGGCCAGGAACTCGCGCCGAAGCCGCCGATGCAAGAGAAGCGCAGCCTCGAAATGGTAAGGGAACATGAAGTAGTCATGAAGCCCGTCATGGGCCTTCCAGTAGTCGGCGAGGCCGCAAAGAACGGTCTCGACCAGCGGGTGGCCCTTGCGGGCATGAATGAACCAGGTTTCCACGAGCCGGGGATGGCGACCGGTCTCGCGCAGAATGTAGAAATCCTCGCCTTCGATCTCCGGCGGCACGGGCTGCCGCAGCAGGATCGTGGCATCGAGCCATGTCCCGCCGTGCCGGGCCAGCAGGTCCAGCCGGACGAAGTTGGAAAAATGCTGGCTGCTCATCAGCCCGCGCCGGCGCTTGTCCCAGACATGGCCGGGAAGGTCGGTATGATCCTCGACGGTCCTGTCGTCGAGGACGATGAGTTCGCGTTCGCCCCTGTGGCGGGCCACTGAGCGCAGGCACGCCCTGACCACCGGCGGCGCCGCGTCGGCGCCTTGCGCCCAATATTGCCAGATCGGACCAAGGTCGCCAGGCGTGCTGGCGGAGCACCACCGCGAATGATCGACGGCGATGTGCCGCACCCGATGCAGCCTCTTGCGGGACCAGGTCATGCACAGCTTGGCGGCGCGTTTGCGCAGCGGCCAGGGCAAGATCGGCGAGGACGCCGCCCGGCGCAGCGGCGCAAGATAAGGGAACCTGAGCGGATCACGGAACGGCGCTGCTTCGCTGAAGAACGAGCCCGCCGCGCCATCGTCTGTTGCCACGGTGCTCAATCCACCGTGATTTCGATGACCCGCGGCTTGCCCGCCGCCCGGGCGCGCTTCAGCACATCCGCCAGGCCGTCGGCGCAGGCAAGCCGCTCGGCAGCGATGCCATAGGCCTCGGCCAGCTTGCAGAAATCCGGCGGCGCCGGCGAGACGCCGACCGGCTCGACGCCGACATCGAGCATCGAGGTCTCGATTTCGCGATAGCCGCGATTGTTCCAGACGACGAAGATGACCGGGGCATCGGCATCGAGCGCGGCACCCAGCTCCGGCAGAGTGAACTGGAAGCCGCCATCGCCGGTCAGGCAGACGACCGGCGCCTCCGGCACGGCAAGGGCCGCGCCGATCGCCGCGGGCGGACCGTAGCCCAGCGCGCCGAAGCCGGTCGCGGCGTTGAACCAGCCGCCGGGTCGATCGTGGTCGTAGTAGAGGTTGGCGGCATAGACCGGCTGCGTCGAGTCGCCGACGATGATGGCGCCGGGCAGCGCATCGCGGATCGCCTCCACGGCGCGCATCTGCGCCACATAGTCCGGCCTCAGCTCGGCGAACGCGGCCTCTCGTGCCGCGGCCGCCCAGGCATTGCCGTCTTGCGCGGCGACGGGATCTGAGCCGAGCTCCGCCAGCAGGGCACCAAGCGCCTCAGCGCAATCGGCCCGGATACCGACCGTCACCGGACGGCGCGCGAGCTGGTCGGCGCCGATGTCGATGCGGATCAGATTGGCGGGCAGGACAAAGCCGCCATCGCCATAGCCGTCATAGTCCGTCGGGCCGAATTCGGTGCCGGCGGCGATGACAAGATCGGCCTCCGCCATCAGCGCGCGCACCGCCTTCAGGCTGGGGCTGGCCGGCACGCAGAGCGGATGGCCATGCAGCAGGCCGCGCGCGTTGGTCGTTTCGACGACCGGCGCGCCGAGCCTCTCGGCCAGAAGCCGCAAGGGCGCCTCGGCCCATTTTGCGCCGCCGCCGGCCAGGATCAGCGGGCGGCTCGCGGTCTTGCAAAGACTTGCTGCCTGCGCGATTGCGGCAGCGTCGGGAGCCGGCGGCGCCGCATTGCTCAATGAGGCGACAATGCCGTCGGCCGGCTTGACCATGACATCGGTCGGGATCTCGACATGGACCGGGCCGGGACGCGACGACGCGAGCAGCGCGAAGGCACGGGCCAGCACGCCGGGCAGCTCCTTGGCCTCGGTAATGCGCTCAGAAGACAGCGCCACCTTCTCCATCATGCCGCGCTGGTCGGGCAGTTCGTGCAGGAAGCCGAAGCCCTTGCCAAGCGTGTCGGTAGCATTGACGCCCGAGATAACCAGCATCGGAACCGAATCGGCGCGCGCCTGACCCATGGCGGTGATGGTGTTGGTGAGCCCCGGACCGGTGATGACGAAGGCGACGCCAGGCCTGCCGCTGGCGCGGGCATAGCCGTCGGCCATGAAGCCGGCGCCCTGCTCATGGCGCGGCGTGATATGGCGGATGCTCGAACGCGCCAGGCCGCGATAGAGCTCGACCGTGTGGACGCCGGGGATGCCGAAAACGGTGTCGACGCCATGCGCCTCGAGCAGGGTGATGAGGGCCTCGCCGATGGTGGTCATCGTTCTCCTCTTTCTGGCGCAAGGCCGAGTTCGGCCTCGACAGCCTTGATGCCAATCGCTGCCAATTCGCCGGGCTCGAACATATCGCCCGCCAGACAGCCTTCGATCCAGAGCCCGTCGATGATCGCGTTGATCGCGATGGCATGGTGGCGCAGTTGGCTTGCGTCCGGTTTGCGCTGTTCTGCAGCGAGCACCTCGGCCACAACCGCTTCCACCTCGTTGCGAAAGCCAAGATAGCCTTCGCGGTGGGCATGGGCCAAGGTCGGATCCGCATTGGCGCGGCCGATGAAGGTTGCCCAAAGCGAAAACACCCGCGCGTCGACGATCGGCGTGTTGAGGTTGGCGGTGACGAAAGCCGCAAGACGTTGGCGCGGAGAGGCATCTTCCATGACCAATGCTGCTTTGGCCTGCTCGGTCATGCGGCCGACCAGCGCCGCATATGCCTCCTGCAGCAATTCTTCCTTGCCGGGGAAATAATGCCGGATCAGCCCGGCGGTGACGCCGGCACGCAAGGCGATGGCGCGCAAGGTGGCACCTTGCAGACCATGTTCCGCCACGCTATCCAGAGTCGCTTCGATCAGATCCTGCCGCCGCCGGTCCTCGCCCTCGCGACGGAACTTGCGGCGGGATGGCGCATTCATCGGCGCAGGATCGGCCGCGTCAGGCATGTCGGCCCACCTTCGCAGGCGATGCAAAGCGCATCCGCCTCGAAGATTTCAACCGTGCAGCCGGCGGCTTCCATCGCGGCTTTGGTCTTGGGAAAGCCTGCAACGGCGATGACTTTGAGCGGGCTGGTCGGCAGTACGTTTAGGCTGAGGCCGTTGGAAGCGGCGAACTCTCCGGCGTCGCCTTCGACCAGCCGGATGCCTCGCGCCTTCAGCATCTGATAGAACGGGGCCGGCAAGAGCGGGGAATAGACCAGTGCGAGGTCGTCGGCCAGCGGGCTGATCACCGACATCAGATGCAGGCACGCCTCTTCGCCCTGCCACAGCGGCAGGTCAAAACCGTAGACGGAAATGCCCAGCGGCGTCAGCAGGTTTGAAACCTGCTGGATGCCTTCCTGATTGGAGCGGACACCGCGCCCGATCGCCAGCGTGCGGCCATCAACCCATACACAGTCACCGCCTTCGACCTGGCCAGGAGCCTCGACGCGGCCCAGGATCGGAATGCCCAGTCTTCTGTAGGTCTCTTCATGCAGCGAGGGCTCGCTGGCGCGCAATGGCTTGCCCATGTACAGGATCAGCGCGCCGCGGTCGGTCATCAGCGATGGGTCGTGCGTGAACACCGAATCCGACAGGCCGTCGTCCGTGTCCTCTATCCATTCGATTTCGGCGCCGGAAGCCGCCACCAGTTCAGCAAGGGCCACGTGCTGCGAGGCTGCTTTCGCCGGGTTGAAGCCGGGGCCATAGTGCCAGGCAGCCCTGTCGGCGTCGCGCATGGCGTTGGCTGCCGACCGCATCAGCACGCGCCGCAGCGGCGCCGCCATGGACTGTGATCCGAAAGCGCTCATCAATGCCCTTTTAAGATGAAAAAAGCCGAGAAAATTTCATGGAAGGCTATTTATACACTTGCGCAACAAGGCCGCAAGTGCCGTAATGAGCGGGATTGACGGGCTCGCGCTGTCGGGTCCATGCTGAAGTCTGGAGCGGGACAGTGCAGCGTATGTTGATTAGCCGGATGGACGTTCGACGACCTGCCGTCGCCCCTGCAGAGGCCACATGGTGAGCGCGGTGGAAGCTGCCGCAGTGCGATCCGGCGAGGCGCAGAGCGGCGCCGCCGAAGCCATCCATGTCGAGAACCTGCACAAGAAATTCGGCGAACTGCACGTGCTGAAGGGTGTGTCGCTGTCGGCGCGCGACGGCGAGGTGATCGCCATCATCGGCGGATCGGGCTCTGGCAAGTCGACGCTCTTGCGCTGCATCAACTGCCTGGAAAACCCGACCAGCGGCATCATCCGCGTCAATGGCGAGGAGATCAAGCTGAAGGCCGACAGCCACGGCCACACGGTTCCCGCCGACCGCAAGCAGATCGAGCGCATCCGCTCCAGGCTGGGCATGGTGTTCCAGAACTTCAACCTGTGGAGCCACATGACGCTGATCGAGAACGTCATCGAGGTTCCGGTGCATGTGCTGGGCGTCAGGCGCGAGGAGGCGGTCGCCCAGGCCGAGAAGCTGCTGGCGCGTGTGGGCCTCGCCGAGAAGCGCGACGTCTATCCGGCCTATCTGTCCGGCGGCCAGCAGCAGCGCGCGGCGATCGCCCGGGCGCTGGCGATCAATCCGCGCGTCATGCTGTTCGACGAGCCGACCTCGGCGCTCGATCCGGAGCTGGTCGGCGAGGTGCTGAAGGTGATCGGCGACCTGGCGCGCGAGGGACGGACAATGGTTCTGGTCACGCATGAAATGAAGTTTGCCCGCGAGGTCGCGACGCATGTCGTATACCTCTGCAACGGGCTGGTCGAGGAGGAAGGACCGCCGGAACAGCTGTTCGGCGCGCCCAAATCCGAAAGGCTCAAGCAATTCCTCCGCAACGTCGGCTAGGGGCCGGTGTCAAGCGGAGCGAAAAACCGGGAACAACAACAAACTGGGAGTTCTGAAATGAAGACTGTTCTCAAGACCTTCGCCGCGGCGCTGCTGTTCGGCGTTGCCGCGATGGGTGCGGCCAAGGCGGATCAGGTCAAGATCGGCGTCGCCGCCGAGCCTTATCCGCCGTTCGCCTCGCCGGATGCTTCCGGCAAGTGGGTCGGCTGGGAGGTCGACTTCATCGACGCCGTCTGCGCCGAGGAGAAGCTCGACTGCGTCATCACGCCCGTCGCCTGGGACGGCATCATTCCAGCGCTGACCACCAAGAAGATCGACCTCATCGTCGCCTCGATGTCGATCACCGAGGAACGCAAGAAGACGATCGACTTCTCCGACAAGTACTACAACACGCCGACCGCGATCATCGGCCCGAAGGACCAGAAATTCGGGGCCACGCCGGACGATCTCAAGGGCAAGGTGGTCGGCGTACAGGTGTCGACGGTGCATGCCGTCTACGCCAAGAAGCACTTCACCGGAGCGGCCGAGGTCAAGGAATACCAGACCCAGGACGAAGCCAACCAGGATCTCGCCGCCGGCCGCGTCGATGCGGTGCAGGCCGACTCCATCGCGCTGGGCGAATTCCTCAAGACGGATCAGGGCAAGGCCTGCTGCGACCTGAAGGGCATGGTGGCTCAGGATGACGAAGTGCTCGGGCCGGGCGTTGGCGCCGGCGTGCGCAAGGAAGACACCGACCTGAAAGACAAGATCAACGCCGGCATCAAGGCGATCCGCGCCAACGGCAAATATGACGAGATCTCGAAAAAGTACTTCGATTTCGACATCTACGGCGGCACCCCGCAGTCGAACTGACGCATCCCGCATGAGCGAATGACCTCACGGCCCGCCTGCCGGGCCGTGAGGTTCCGCCGAACCTGCCATGATGCTTAGCGCCGGCGTGGACCGCCAGCGGTCATGGCTCCAGCAATCCGGGGGCGAAGCTGATCGACGCATTTCTTCCGGCCTCGGCGGCCGGCATCATGGAGCTGCTCTCGCCCACACCGCCGGGCTGGGGCGGAACCCTGCTGGTCGGCTTGCTGCATTCGATCGAGATCGCCCTCGGCGCCACATGCCTCGGGCTTCTGATCGGCACCGGCGGGGCCTATGGCAAGCTCTATGGCGGTCCGGTGGTGCGCGACCTGCTGGCGGTCTACACCACCGTGGTGCGCGCCGTGCCGGAGCTGGTGCTGATCCTGCTGCTCTATTACGCCGGGACCGACCTGATCAACCAGCTGCTGACCGCGATGGGCTACCAGCACGTCGACATCAGCGGGCTGGCGGCCGGCATTTTCGTGCTCGGCTTCGTGCAGGGAGCCTATTCGACCGAGGTCATCCGCGGCGCCATCCTATCCATCCCGCAGGGGCAGATCGAAGCTGCCCGCGCCTATGGCATGCCGCCAAGCCTGCTGCTCAGACGCATCACCTTGCCGGCGATGCTGCCTTTCGCCATTCCCGGCCTTGCCAATCTCTGGCTGATCGCCACCAAGGACACCGCGCTGCTGGCCGTCGTCGGCTTCTTCGAACTGACCCTTGCCACGCGGCAGGCCGCCGGCGTCACCAAGGCCTATCTGACTTTCTACGTCGCGGCGGGCGCGCTCTACCTTTTGCTGTCGCTGTTCTCCAACCTGATCATCGGCCGCGTCGAGGTGTGGTCGCGGCGCGGCATGCCTTCGGTCAAGGAGGCGCGCTGATGGCCAACGAAGCCGTCGTCGTCAACGCCGTCGCGCGCGCCTCGCTGTGGCTGCAGCCGCATCGCATTGTGCTGATCCTGATCGCGCTGGGGCTGGTCCTCGGCGCCGCCTTCTTCATGCGCTGGGACTGGCTGCCGCAATATTGGGAAATGGGTCTCATGGGCATCTGGCGGGCGCTGTGGATCCTGGCCGTCACCTGCTCGCTGGGCTTCCTGCTCGCGGTGCCGCTCGGGCTGGCGCAGGCCGGTGGCCCGTTCTGGTTCGCCATGCCGGCCAAGGTCTTCTGCACCATCATCCGGGGGACGCCGCTGCTCCTGCAGCTCTGGCTGCTCTATTACGGCTTGGGTTCGCTGTTTCCGCAATATCCATGGATCCGCGACTCCTGGATGTGGCCATATCTCAGGCAGGCCTGGCCCTATGGCGTGCTGGCGCTGACCCTGTCCTTCGCCGGCTACGAGGGCGAGGTGATGCGCGGCGCCTTCGCCGGCGTGCCGAAGGGGCAACTGGAAGCGGCACGCGCTTTCGGCATGAGCCGCTGGAAGATCTTCCGCCGCATCTGGCTGCCGCAGGCCTTCTACCGGGCGCTACCGACGCTGACCGGCGAAACGGTGCTGCAGCTGAAGTCGACGCCGCTGGTGGCAACGATCAGCGTCATCGACATCTTCGCCGTATCGTCAAAGGTACGGCAGGACACCTACCTCACCTACGAACCCTTGCTGCTGCTGGCGTTGATCTATATGGCCATCACCGGCATCCTCGTCTTCGCCTTCAGCCGAATCGAGGCGCGGATCCCGGTCAAGATCGGTTAGAAGTGAGTAGCGAATAGCGAGTAGCGAATAGGACACGAGGCGGCCAACAGCCCACCATTCCCATTCGCTATTCCCTACTCGCTACTCGCTGCTCACTAGGAACCCATCACCATGCAACTCAGTCTCGATCAGGCAACAGGGCTGTGCCGGATGGCGGCGCTTGGCGCCGGCGCCAACGAGGAAAACGCACAGTCGCTCGCCGCTTCCATCGTCGCGGCCGAGGCGGAAGGGCTCACCAGCGTCGGGCTGACGCATTTCATCGACTATCTGGAGGCGATCGAAGCCGGCCGCATCGACGGCAATGCCGATCCGGTCATCACCAGGCCGGCGCTCGCCGTCTATCTGTCCGACGCGCGCGGCGGCCTCGCCCATACCGGCTTCGACCGCACGATCGAGGATCTCGCCAAGGCGGCAAAACTCTTTGGCGTCGCCATCTTCTCGCAGAGGAACGCCTATACTTGCGGCGCGCTCGGCTATTTCACCGGGCGGCTGGCGGCGCAGGGGCTGGTGTCCTTCGCCGCCACCAACGGGCCGGCGGTGCTGGCCGGCTCCGGCTCGGTCAAGCCGGTCTACTGCACCAATCCGATGTCGTTTGCCGCGCCCGCCGCCGACGGGTCGCCGCTGGTCATCGACCAGTCGTCCAGCGCCACCGCCTTCGTCAACATCCGCAGGGCGGCCGAGGACGGCAGGAAAATTCCCGAGGGCTGGGCGCTGGACGCCAGCGGCAATCCGACCACCGACCCGGCGGCTGCCATGAAAGGCGCCATGCTCGCCTTTGGCGGCCAGCGCGGCGCCAACATCGCGCTGATGGTCGAGGTGCTGGCGGCGGGCCTTTCCGGTGCCAACTGGTCGCTTGACGCGCCCTGGTTCACCGGCGGCCCGGACAGCCCGGGAACCGGGCTTTTCGTGCTCGCCGTCGAGCCCAAGCTGCTCGACCCCGATTTCGGGCAGCGCATGCGTGACCAGCTCGACCGCCTGCGCCGCCGCTATGGCGTGCATGTGCCGGGACGTGCTCGGGCCGAGGCGGCGGAGAAGGCCGTGGCGCGCGGCATCACCGCGCCCAAGGCGGTGATCCAGCGCATCTCCGAATTCGCCGAGCGCTATTCCTCCCGCTGACTTCGCGGCCCGAGCCCCGCGGTCTACCTGAGCCCGGCATTTAGGCGCGGCTTTTCGCACCCGACTGAACCTTTTTGCTCGTCGCGGCGACCCATCTCCAGCATCTCACACCGCGAGCCGCAGGGGTGGCTTTGTCGCGGCTTGCGGTTGGCGGCGCCGTGCCGGGCGTTCAGGGCTGGGGCGGGCGTGCTTGTTCACGCCGAACTTGATGCCGTCTCAGGTCAGGCCGTCTCGTCAGACCCTGTTTCGGTGCGCGCGACGCCCGGAAAACCCCGCTTCGGCGGGGTTTTCTGCGTTTCACGCCTGACGCGATAAAACATTCTTCTTTTGGTCAACTTTTGTTTATTTGACTGCATTCCCGCAATCGGGCGTTTGCGGGATCGTCGCAACAAAGGAGACCTTGATGTCCGCGAGTACCGATATGTCGAGCAAGAGACTTTTCATCCCGGCCCTCGGTGGCTTCTACGCGGCCTTGAACAACACGGCTGAAACCGTCCTGCGCGCAGTAGCGGGCATCTTCCTCGCCATCCACGGCTCGCAGAAGATTACGGACCCGTTCGGCGCCACCGAGATGGTCGAAGGGCTCGGCTTCTATCCGGGCGCCTTCTGGTCGCCGCTGCTTGCCTGCACCGAATTCTTCGGCGGCATCCTGATCGCCATCGGCCTGTTGACCCGTCCGGCCGCGTTTGCCGGCCTCATCGTGCTCCTGGTCACGGTGTGGTTCCACTGGATGAGCATGGGTCAGGGTTTCTCCGGCGCGGAAAAGTCACTCATCTGGGCGGCGATCCTGCTCTTCTTCGTCATCCGCGGCGGCAACAGCCAATCGGTCGACGCCCGGATCGGCAGGGCGTTCTGACGAGGGCAGAAACAAGCCTCGTGATTGGTTCCGCATGCCCTTTGCCTTTGGCGCGAAACCGACTATGAAACGGCTTCAGCCAAGAGCCAGTGCCACTTGGAAAGCGCGCCGGAGCCAGCCATGACCGAAATCCTGCAGATCCCAAAGCTCGTCGTCGTCTTCGGCGGCTCCGGCTTTGTCGGCCGTCATGTCGTGCGGGCGCTGGCCAAGCGCGGCTACCGCATCCGGGTCGCCTGCCGCCGCCCCGATCTTGCCGGCCATCTGCAGCCGCTCGGCAATGTCGGCCAGATCCAGCCGGTACAGGCCAATGTGCGCGTGCGCTGGTCGATCGACCGCGCCGTGCAGGAAGCCGACCATGTCGTCAACCTGGTCGCCATACTGCATGAGAGCGGGCGGCAGAAGTTCGGCGCCGTGCACGACTTCGGCGCCCGCGCCGTGGCCGAGGCTGCGCGCTCGGTCGGCGCCGGCCTCACCCACATCTCGGCGCTGGGCGCCGATCTCAATTCGCAGTCGGTCTACGCGCGCACCAAGGCGCTCGGCGAGAAGGCCGTGCTGGAGACGATCAGCGACGCCGTGATCTTCCGGCCCTCGATCAATTTCGGCCCGGACGACGGCTTCTTCAACCGCTTCGCCAACATGGCGCGCCTTTCGCCGGTGCTGCCACTGCTCGGCGGCGGCCAGACCAAGTTCCAGCCGGTCTATGTCGGCGACGTCGCCGAAGCCATCGCGCGCTCGGTCGACGGCAAGGTCGAAGGCGGCCGCATCTACGAGCTCGGCGGGCCGCAGGTGCTCACCTTCAAGGAATGCATGGAAGAACTGCTCACCGTGATCGACCGCAAGCGGATCCTGGTGCCGGTGCCGTGGTGGGTGGCGAACCTGCAAGCCTCGATCCTCGGCCTGCTGCCCAACCCGCTGCTGACCAAGGACCAGGTGCTGCAGCTGCGCGCGCACAACATTGTGTCCGACCAGGCCGCCCGGGAAAGCCGGACGCTTGCCGGCCTTGGCCTGCAGCCGCAGTCGATCGGAACCATATTGCCGAGCTATCTCTGGCGCTTCCGCGCCGCCGGCCAGTTCCAGCGCAAACCCGCGGCCTGACCGCGAAACCAGCCAAGCGGCTATGAACCGCGTACGGTGACCTGCATCGGCAGGCCGCCTTGCGGCTGCGTCGTCAGCTTCTGCACCGGCCATGGGTGGGTTTCGGGCGTGCTGTCGAAGCGGAAGCGCGACAACAGGATGGCAAGCGCGATGATCGCCTCCTGCATGGCGAAGCTGGCGCCGATGCAGACGCGCGGGCCGGCGCCGAAGGGTAGATACTGGAAGCGGTCGATGCGGTCGCGGTTTCCCGGATGGAAGCGTTCCGGCATGAAGGCATCCGGCCTGTCCCACAGCTTGCGGTGGCGGTGGACGACCCAGGGCATCACCAGTACGGCGGCATATTTCGGTATATGCAGGTCGTTCCAGGTTTCCGGCTCGATCGGCTCGCGGTTGATCGACGGCGCCGGCGGATAGAGCCTGAGCGCCTCCTCGAAGGCAGCGCGGGTGAGCGGCATGGCGTCCAGCCATTTTGTTGGATCGGGCTCCCGCGACAGCACGTCGTCGATCTCGCGCTCGATCTTGTCGCGCTCCCATGGCGCCTCGGCCAGGCAATAGAGCGTCCAGCCGAGCGCGCGGGCCGTCGTCTCGTGGCCGGCGCCGATGAAGGTGATGATGTTGTCCTCGACTTCCGAGCGCGTCAACCCGTCCGGCCCTTCGGCCTTGAGCAGAAGTGTGAGGAAGTCCTGCGGCACATGATCGGGGTCCCGCTTCAATCGCTCCTCGCGCATCTTCACCGTGCCGGCGACGATGTCGCGGAAATAGGCCATGGTCTTGCGGCCGCGGATGCGGGTGAGCCGCGGCAGCCATAGCGGAGCGCGCAGGAGGTCGAGCGGATCGACCCGGCCCATGGTCTCGAACAGGCGGTCGATCTCCTTGGCGAAGCCGCCGGGTTCGCCGGCGATCTCGCCGGAAAACAGCGTCTCGGCAAGGATGTCGAAGGTGAGCAGCGTCATGTCGTGCGCGATGTCGGTGGTGCCGCCCGCCTCGTAGCGGGCGACGAACTCCAGCGTGCGCTTCAGCATCGGCTGGGCGAAACCGAAGATGTGGCGCGGCGTGAACACCGGCGCCATCGCCTTGCGCGAGCGCTTCCACACCTCGCCTTCGGCGGTGAGCAGGCCGTCGCGCAGGATCGGGCGCAGGATCATCTGGCGCACCGTCGCCATCTTGTAATTCCTGGCATTGTCGACCAGCACATGGCGGATGAGGCCGGGATCGTTGGCGATGACCAGCGGCCCGCCGATGCCGTTCACCGAGATCCATGGCTGGTTGTAGGTCGGCTCGCCCCACAGTTCGAGCGGATTGCGATAGACGATGCGCATCATCTCCAGCGTCGACGGCGGCGAGGTACGCGGCTTCGGCGCCGGCGGCACGAAGGGGGCGGGCTGGGTGTCCATGGCTTGCTCCGCTTGTCCCTTCGAATGTAGTGGTTGCCTGGGCCGGCGTCCATGCAGCCGAAGGGCCGGACCCTGACCGCCCTCCCTTCGGCAATGTCCGCTCCCGGGAATCTGACGGTCCGCTCGCCGCGGCTTCTTGCCGCCTGCCGCCGCATGCCTTAGGGGCAGTCACCGACAGATACCCAGCGCAGGAGCCCCGCCTTGAAACACCGGCTGAACATCATCATCGGCAGCACGCGACCCGGCCGCGCCGGCCCGATCTTCGCTGAATGGCTGGACGGCTTCGCGCGCGAGCACGGGAAATTCGAACCCGTGCTGACCGACATCGCCGCGTTCGAGCTGCCGATGCTGGACGAGCCGCATCATCCGAGACTCGCCAGATACGAGAAGGAGCACACGAAGGCATGGTCGAAGGCGATCGACGCCGCCGACGCTTTCGTCTTCGTAGCGCCGGAGTACAATTATTTCGTGGCTCCCGCGATCGTCAACGCGATCGACTATCTGCTCAAGGAGTGGCGCTACAAGCCGGCCGCCATCTTCAGCTATGGCGGCGTCTCCGGTGGCCTGCGCGCGGCGCAAGCGGTCAAGCCGCTTCTGACCGCGGTCGGAGTGATGCCGATCCCGGAGGGTGTGGCGCTGGCGGCCTACAAGACGCTGCTCGACAAGAACAGCGCTTTCCAGCCCGGCGAGCCGGTCCTCAACGGCGCCAGGACCATGTTGGACGAATTGTTCCGCTGGAGCGAGGCGCTGAGGCCGCTGCGAGCCGGCTAGGCCGGTCGGTATACGCTCCGGGCTTGTTCGCGCCATAAAGAGATGAAATGCTCCCGCAAATGACCGGGCCGGGGCGGTTTGGACTTTGCGTCTTCTTCTTGCGCTATTGCTGATCCTTTGGACAAGCGCCGCCGCCCTGGCGGAGCGGCGCGTGGCGCTGGTCATTGCCGACAACGACTACCGACTGATCCGGCCGCTTGCGAACCCCGTCAATGACGGCGAGGCGATGGAAGCGTCGCTGAAGAAGCTCGGCTTCGAGGTCGTGCTCGAGACCAACCGGGACCTGCGCCGCACGCGCCGCGCGCTCGACGATTTCCGTGAGGACGCCAAGGGCGCCGACGTGGCGCTGGTCTATTTCTCCGGCCATGGCGTCGAGATTTCCGGCGATAACCGGCTGCTGCCCGTCGATGCCGACGCCTCCTCGCTCGCCGCGCTGGACAAGACCAGCCTGCCGCTGGAAGAGGTGCGCGAAGCGGTCGCCGCCACGGCCAAGGTCGGCCTGATCGTGCTCGACGCCTGCCGCAGCGATCCCTTCGCCGGCGCGAGCGGCGAGGGCCGCGGCGCGACGTCGCTGGCCAAGGATGCCGCCGACAAGATCAGGCCGGGTCTCGGCCGCGTCGGGCGGGCGGAGAACATCCTGTTCGCCTTTGCCGCGGCGCCCGGCGAGACGGCCGCTGACGGATCCGGCCAGAACTCGCCCTTCACCGCGGCGCTGACCAAGTACCTCGGCACCGACGGACTCGAAATCCGCTCGGTGCTGACGCTGGTGCAGCAGGAGGTCTACGATCTCAGTCGCGGCAAACAGCTCCCCTATGTCGAAAGCGGCCTGCCGCAGTTGTTCTTCGCCGCCACGACCAAGGAACAGCTGCCGGAACGTGAGCGGCTGCTGCTGGCCATGGCCGACGTGACGCCGGAAATGCGCGGCGAGGTCGAGCAGATCGCCAGCGACGCCGACATGCCGCTGGCGCCGCTCTACGGCGCGCTGATCAGCACCGACACCAGCCATCTTTCGGGCGAGAGCCTGAACGCCAGGCTGCGCGAGGCGGCGGATGCCTTCGTCAAGGTGCGCGGCGAGATGAAGACGCTGGCCTCGGACGACCCGCAGGTGACGGCGCTGCGCCGGCAGGCCGAGGAGCAGCTCTCGCTCGGCGCCTTCGACGCGGCGCGTGAAAAACTCGCGGCGGCGGCCGAGATCGACAGCACCTCGCGCAAGGCGCTAAAAGCCAATTTCGTCAGCCGCACACTGTCGGAAGCCGCAACACGCTATCTGTCGGCGGGCGCGGCGCGCGCCGACCTCGACTACGCCGCGGCGATCAGGGACTACGAGGAGGTGCTGTCGCTCTATGGCGAGGCCGGGCAGTCGGCGCTCAAGCTCGACGATGCCGACCGCCAGATCCGCACGCTGGACGAGCTCGGCAAGCTCTACATCACGGTCGGCAACACCGCCGCCGCCGGCCGCGCCTACGAGGCGCTGCTGGCCAATCTCGAGCAGCGCGTGCGGCAGGAGACCGACCCCAGCGTGCGGCGCGACCTCGCCGTCAGCCACACCAAGCTCGGCAATATCAGGATGACGCAAGGCGACCTGCCGGCGGCCCTGGACAATTACCAGACGGCGCGGACGATGCTTTCCGAGCTGACCGCGGCCGATCCCGGCCGGCTGGAATGGTTCGGCGACCTTGCCATGAACGACGACAAGATCGGCAATGTGCTGATGACGCAAGGCAACCTGGCCGGCGCCGCGCAGGCCTACCAGGAAAGCCTGTCGATCAAGAAGGAGCTCGCCGGCCATGGGCCAGAGCGCGACGACCTGCAGCGCGAGCTGACCATTTCCTATGACGAGATCGCCGGCCTTGCCCGTGCCGCCGGCCGGCTGGACGATGCGCAGGCCGCCTATGAGGAAAGCCTGAGGATCCGGCTGGCGCTGGCCGCGAAGCAGCCCGACAATGCCGAGCGGCAGCGCGACGTCTCGGTCAGCCATGACACGATCGGCGATCTCAAGCGCGAGCGCGACGATCCCGCCGGCGCGCTCGCTGCCTACCGGGACAGCCTGGACATCGTCGAAAGGCTGGCAAGCCGCGACCCGGACAACACCGAGCTGCAGCGCGATCTGTCGGTCGGCAACACCAAGGTCGGCAACGCGCTGAAGGACCAGGAGAACTGGCCGGCCGCCCTTTCGGCCTACCGGCAAGCGTTGTCTCAGGCCCAGGCGCTGGCCGACAGCGATCCGGACAACACGGACTGGCAGCGCGACCTCTCGGTCAGCCTGGAGAAAGTCGCGGGCGTGCTCGCCATCCAGGGCGATCGCAAGGGCGCGCTCAAGCTCTATCTCGACAGTTTCACCATCGTCGACAGGCTGGCCAGGCTCGATCCGGCCAATTCCGACTGGCAGCGCGACCTGTCGATAACACTGTCCGAGATCGGCATGCTGAAGGCCAAGCAGCGCGACATCAAGGGCGCGCGGAAGGCCTTCGAGGACAGCCTGGACATCCGCCAGCAGCTTGCCCAGTCCGACCCCGACAACGCCACCTGGCAGCGCGACCTGGTGGTCGCGATGATCGATTATTCTCAGGTCGCTAGGAACCCGAAGGCCGTGCTTTCCGAGGCGCTCGAGCGGACGCTGGAGCTCGACCGCAGCGGCCGGCTGGCGCCGCGATACAAGTTCATGATCAAGTTTCTCCAGGATCGGCTGGCCAGGACAAAATAGCCTGCGGCGCGGCCGCTTCCGGACAGCCGGCTTTCCCGCCTGGAAATGCCGGCAAACCTTGGAAAAACCGGCATTTGCGCCTATATCTAGGACATCAAAACGGCGCGATTCGGAGCCAGTTTCCAGCGCTGGACCAGCAGCCACCAATCAGACAGGTTTTCATGAGCGATCAGACTGAAAGCGCCAATGGCGCGGAAGCCGAGTACGGCGCCGATTCCATCAAGGTTTTGAAGGGGTTGGATGCCGTGCGCAAGCGGCCGGGCATGTATATTGGCGACACCGACGATGGCTCTGGCCTGCATCACATGGTCTATGAGGTGGTGGACAACGCCATCGACGAGGCGCTGGCCGGCCATGCCGACCTGGTCTCGGTGACGCTCAACCCTGACGGTTCGGTCACGGTCATCGACAATGGCCGCGGCATTCCGACCGACATCCACCCCAGCGAAGGCGTCTCGGCGGCCGAAGTGATCATGACGCAGCTGCATGCCGGCGGCAAATTCGATCAGAACTCCTACAAGGTGTCGGGCGGCCTGCACGGCGTCGGCGTCTCGGTGGTCAACGCGCTCTCGGCTTGGCTCAAGCTCAAGATCCGCCGCAATGGCGAGATCTTCGAAATGGGCTTCACGCACGGCAATGCGGACGCGCCGCTCAAGGTCACCGGCGGCTACGAGCAGGACAAGCGCCCCGGCACCTATGAGGGCCGCAGTGGCAGCGAGATCACCTTCTTCCCGTCGGCCGAGACCTTCACCATGGTCGAGTTCGACTATGGAACGCTGGAGCACCGGCTGCGCGAACTCGCCTTCCTCAATTCCGGTGTACGCATCGTGCTGACCGACGCCCGCCATGCCGACCTGGTCCGTCACGAGCTGCACTATGACGGGGGCCTGGAAGAGTTCGTCAAATATCTCGACCGGGTCAAGAAGCCGCTGATTCAGACGCCGATCGCGATCCGGGCCGAGCGCGACGGCATCACCGTCGAGGTGGCGATGTGGTGGAACGACAGCTACCACGAGAACGTGCTGGCCTTCACCAACAACATCCCGCAGCGCGACGGCGGTACGCATCTGGCCGGCTTCCGCGCCGCGCTGACCCGGCAGATCACCGGCTATGGCGATGCTTCCGGCCAGACCAAGAAGGAAAAGGTGTCACTGACCGGCGACGACTGCCGCGAGGGTCTGACGGCCGTTCTCTCAGTCAAGGTCCCGGATCCGAAATTCTCCTCGCAGACCAAGGACAAGCTGGTCTCCTCCGAGGTCCGCCCGGTGGTGGAAAGCCTGGTCAACGAAGCGCTGGGCACCTGGCTCGAAGAGCATCCGAGCGAAGGCAAGGTCGTGGTCGAGAAGGTGATCCAGGCGGCGGCGGCGCGCGAGGCGGCGCGCAAGGCGCGCGACATCACCCGCAAGAGCACGCTCGGCGTCACCTCGCTGCCCGGCAAGCTCGCCGACTGCCAGGAGCGCGATCCGGCCAAGTCCGAAATCTTCATCGTCGAGGGAGACTCGGCCGGCGGCTCGGCCAAGGGCGGCCGTTCGCGCCAGAACCAGGCCATCCTGCCGCTGCGCGGCAAGATCCTCAATGTCGAGCGCGCGCGCTTCGACCGCATGCTGAGCTCCGACATGATCGGCACGCTGATCACCGCGCTCGGCACCTCCATCGGCAAGGACGAGTTCAACGCAGACAAGCTGCGCTACCACAAGATCATCCTGATGACCGACGCCGACGTCGACGGCGCCCACATCCGCACGCTGCTGCTCACCTTCTTCTTCCGTCAGATGCCGGAGCTGATCGAGCGCGGCCATCTCTACATCGCCCAGCCGCCGCTCTACAAAGTGACGCGGGGAAAAAGCTCGCAATACCTCAAGGACGAAAGCGCCTATGAGGAATATCTGATCGATTCCGGGCTGGAGGAAGCGTCGCTGACGTTGGGCTCCGGCGAGGTGCGGACCGGCCAGGACCTGCATAGCGCCATCGACGACGCGCTGGCTGTGCGCCAGCTGATCAACGGGTTGCACACGCGCTACAACCGCAGCGTCGTCGAACAGGCGGCGATCGCCGGCGCTCTCAACGCCGATGTCCTTGCCGATCTCGGCCGCGCCAACGCCATGGCCGAGCGCGTCGCCAAGCGCCTCGACCTGATCGCCGAGGATACCGAGCGTGGCTGGACCGGCCGCCTGTCGACCTCCAATGACGGCGTCGGCGGCTATGTGTTCGAGCGCACGGTGCGCGGCGTGAAGGAGTTCGTGCAGCTCGACGCCGGGCTGATCAATTCGGCCGATGCGCGCCAGCTCGACCGCTATGCCTCGCGCCTGGCCGAAATCTACAGCGAGCCGCCCGTGCTGCGCCGCAAGGAGGTCTCCGAGACCATTGCGGGACCGCTGGCGCTGCTCAACGCGGTGTTCGCGACCGGCCGCAAGGGCCTGACCATGCAGCGTTACAAGGGCCTTGGCGAGATGAACGCCGAGCAGCTGTGGGAAACCACGCTGGACCCGAACGTGCGCTCGCTGCTGCAGGTCAAGGTCACCGACGCCACCGACGCCGACTCGCTGTTCTCGCGACTGATGGGCGACGAGGTGGAACCGCGGCGTGAGTTCATCCAGGACAATGCGCTGTCGGTCGCCAATCTGGACATCTGAAGCCGGCTTATGATAGCGCCTCGGTGGAGCAAGTTGCTCGCCGAGGTGCCGAGCAACTAACGGGTCGACTTCTCGATCGCGCTCAAAGCGGATAGCCCGCGCAACGGCGGCTCGCCTGCGTCGATTTGGGCGTTGATCAACTTTTCATCGTCATCGCTTTTATACGCCTTCGGGATGCTTCTGATCTGGGCCGGCAGATCCCAATCGGCTGGACGATCCCTGGGCGAGAACCATCGGCAGCGTTCGACTTCAACCCAATGACGCCGAAGCCGAAGACAGTTTTCCAATCCATCGTCTCCGTAGCCGAACTCGACGCCGCAGCAGTCACAGATGTTGAATGAGGGTTGCCGACCGTCCTCACCCCAGGGCAGGTCCGGATACTGGCTCAGCCCGCAGACGCGGCACTTGAACTTATCCTCGATCACCCCCGAACATCTCCCTGGCCTGCTCGGCCGTATAGTAGCCGAGCCTGACATCCTCGGCGACCAGCTTCGGGTCACGCTCGCCCGGATCGCCATAGCCGCCGCCGCCCGGGGTGCCGACGCGCACGCGGTCGCCGGCCTTGAGGGAAATGTCCTGCTCCTTGGACAGATGCGGCGGCACATGCGCCTCGCCGCCGCGGAACACCGTCACCGTATTGGGCGCGCCATCCTTGCCGCCGAGCGCGCCTTGCGGGCCGAAGCGGCCATGGTCCATGACGAAGGAGGCGCGGGCATCGCCGCGCAGGATCTCGACCTCGTAGGCCAGACCGAAGCCGCCGCGCTGCTTGCCGGCGCCGCCCGAACCTTCGCGCAGCGCATAGTGGCGGTAAAGCACCGGAAAAGCCTGCTCCATGATCTCGACCGGCGGCGACTTGGAGATGCCGATGGTCGAGCAGCCATTGGTCAGGCCATCATGGCCGGCATTACCGCCATAGCCGCCGCCGGAGATCTGGTACATGACATAGTCGCGGCCGCGCGCCGGATCGTTGCCGCCGAGCGCGAAATTGCCGCTGGAGCCGGCCGGGGCGGCCGTCACCTTGTCCGGCAGCGCCTGGACCATGGCCGCAAAGACGGCCTCTGCGATGCGCTGCGAGACCTCCGCCGCGCAGCCCGAGACCGGACGCGGATAGCGGGCGTCGAGGAAGGTCCCTTCCGGCCGCTTGACGTCAAGCGGCTCGAAGGCGCCGGCGCTGATCGGCACATCCGGGAAGATATGCCGCATGGCGAGATAGACCGACGACAGCGTCGTCGCCAGCACACTGTTCATCGGCCCGGCGCAGGGTTTCGAGGAGCCGGCGAAGTCGAAGGTGAGCGTGTCGCCCTTTTTCTCGACGGCGAGCGCAATCGTCAGCGGCTCGTTCACCACGCCGTCGGAATCGACGAAGGCCTTGGAGCGGTAGACGCCGTCCGGAATGGCGGCGATGTTGGCGCGCATCTGGTCGGCCGCGCGGCGGCGCAGCTCGGCGATCGCCTCGATAACCGTTTCATTACCGTAACGATCCAGGATTCCGTTGAGCCTGTCCTGTCCGATCAGCAGTGCCGCGGCCTGGGCGCGGATGTCGCCGATGCGCTGGTCGGCGACGCGGATGTTGGAGCAGATGATGGCGTAAATCTCCGGATCGAGCACGCCCTTCTTGAACAGTTTCACCGGCGGCAGCCGCAACCCCTCCTGCTCGACGGCGGTGGCCGAAGCGGAAAAGCCGCCCGGCACCGAACCGCCAATGTCCGGCCAGTGGCCGGTGTTGGAGAGCCAGCAAAAGATCTTTTCGCCGCGGTAGACCGGCATGACGAAGCGCACATCCATCAGATGGGTGCCGCCGAGATAGGGATCGTTGACGATGTAGATGTCGCCCGGCTCGGGCGCCAGGCAGCGGCCATCGGCGATCATCTCGATCACGGTTTTCGTCGAATACTGCATGACGCCGACGAACACCGGCAGGCCCTGGCTGCCCTGCGCGATCAGCGAACCGTCAACCGCCGAATAGATGCCGTCGGAGCGGTCATTGGCCTCGGCGATGACGGGCGAGAACGCCGCGCGGGAAAACGTCAGATCCATCTCGTCGCAAACCTGCTGCAGTGCCGCCTGCAGGACCGAAAGCGTGATGGTGTCGAGCGTGCTCATCTCAGGCCTCGCCGATGTCGATGATGATGTTGCCGTCGGCGTCCGCGCGTGCCGTGTCGCCGGGCTCGAGCACGGTGGTGGCGTCCATCTGTTCGAGGATCGCCGGTCCTTCGATGACGGCATCGAGCGGCAGTTTTTCGCGGGCATAGACAGGCGTGTCGTGCCAGGTGCCGTGATACCAGACCGGCCTGGTCTCGCACCGGGCTTCCTCTAGCGTCGCCGCGCGCCCAGCCGGGTCGATCAGCCGCGAGAGATCGATCGCCGGGCGCACACCGGTGACCGAGGTGTTGAGGTTGACGAGGTTGGCGCGGATCTCCGGCAACTCGACCTTGAAGCGGGCGAAATAGGCTTTTTCGAACAGAAGCTGCAGCGTCGCGCGGGTCACGGTAGACGATGGCAGCGGCACGTTGATGATGTGCGTCTGGCCGACGAACTGCATGTCGGCGGAGTGTGTGACGCGGATCGTGTCCGGCTTCACCGCTTCCTTGGCAATCAGCTCCTCGCCTTCGCTCCGGTGCCGTTCCAACACCTCGTGAAGCAAGGCTTCATCGAGCAGCGCCACCGGCTGGTTGATCGTGTTGACGAAGTCATGCCGGAGATCGGCGACGACGCAGCCGAGCGCGTTGGTGATGCCTGGCCGCGCCGGGACCAGCACCTTTGGCAGCCCAAGCTCACGGGCGAGTGCCGTCGCGTGCAGAGGCCCGGCGCCGCCGAAGGCGAATAGCGCGAAATCGCGCGGGTCGTGGCCGCGCGCCACCGAGACCATGCGGATGGCGCCGGCCATCTTGATGTTGCCGAGCCTCAGGATTGCGCCTGCCGCCTCGACGCCCGAGAGGCCGGTGCGCTTGCCGATCCTGTCTTCGAATATGCCGGTGACGCGCTCGACGGTGACCGGATTGTCGACGGCGAGCAGTTTCTTCGGCGCCAGCCGCCCCAGCACAAGATTGGCGTCGGTGATGGTCGGCTCGGTGCCGCCGCGCCCGTAGCAGATCGGGCCCGGATTGGCGCCGGCGCTTTCCGGGCCGATCTGGATCAGGCCGGCCGCGTCGACACGCGCGATCGAGCCGCCGCCGGCGCCGACCGTATGCACCGCCACCATCGGCACATGGATCGGCATCGCATATTCTATCTCGATCTCGTTCGACACCGCGGGCTCGGCATTGCGGATCAGCGCCACGTCGGTCGAGGTGCCTCCCATGTCGTAGGTGACGAGGTTCTCGAAGCCGGCGCGCTTGCCCGTATAGGCGGCCGCGATGACGCCCGAGGCCGGGCCGGACATCACCGTCTTTGCCGATTCCCGGGTGACGAAGCGGGCCGAGATCATGCCGCCATTGCCGTTCATGATCAGGAAGTCGCGGGCATAGCCCTTCGCGGCGAGTTCCTTGCGAAGCCGCTCGACATAGCGCTCCAGGATCGGCTGCACCGAGGCGTTGACCGAAGCGGTCACGCCACGCTCGAATTCGCGCGCTTCCGACAGCAGCGCATGGCCGGTTGTGATGTGGCCGTTCGGCCAGATCCCCCTTGCGATCTCGGCCGCGCGCCGCTCATGCGCAGGATTGGCGTAGGAGTGCAGGAAGTGGATGACGAGTGACTCGCAGCCGGCGTCCAGCAGCCTCTGCACCGCATCACGCATGCCTGCCTCGTCGAGCGGGACGCGAACCGCCCCTGATGCCTCGACGCGCTCCGCGACTTCGAGCCTGAGATCGCGCGGAATGACCGGCACGAATGTCCCCGTCATGCCGTAGGGCTGCGGCCTCGTGCGCCGGCCAAGCTCGATGACGTCGCGAAAGCCGAGCGTGGTGATCATGCCGGTCCTGGCCAGCCGGCGTTCTAGCACCGCGTTGGTGGTGGTGGTCGTGCCATGCACGATGAGGTCGATGCCGTCGACAGCAAAGCCTGTCGCGCCGAGCGCCGAAACGACGCCGAAAGCCTGGTTCTCGACTGTCGTCGGGGTCTTGGCGATATGCACCTTGCCGGCATCCTTGCCGTCGATCAGGATGAGATCGGTGAAGGTGCCGCCGACATCGATGCCGGCGACGACGCTGCCCAGGGAATCCCGCGGTTGCGCCGAAAAATTCTCTTTCATTGTCGAAACCCGAAATGCGCGGACTACGGATATGCCTCGGTTTGGAAAGGCGTTTTACGCTACCATCTTGACGCAAATATCATTTGTATACTAATAAATTCCGGACACAAGAGCTTACCGCTTGGCAGTGTGCGAGGAGCACGCCGGAACCTGACCGTTCGGGCGCGCAGGAGAAGGTTTGGCGCCAGCGCCATAAGCCTGGGCCAGAAGGTTGGGTTTGATGAACACGACACCAGCGTTGAACGCCGCCGGCGCCAAGCCGCTGCAGTTCCCGATTCCGGCCAATGTCTATGCCGAAACCGTCGTATCGGTGAAGCATTACACCGACCATCTGTTCTCGTTCCGCATCACCCGGCCGCAGTCGCTGCGCTTTCGCTCCGGCGAGTTTGTCATGATCGGCCTGCCCAATGCCGAGAAGCCGATCTTCCGCGCCTATTCGGTCGCCAGCCCGGCCTGGGACGACGAGCTGGAATTCTTCTCGATCAAGGTGCCGGATGGTCCGCTGACCTCCGAGTTGCAAAAGATCCAGGTCGGCGACACCGTCATCATGCGCCAGAAGTCGACCGGCACGCTGGTGCTCGACGCGCTGACGCCCGCCAAACGCGTGTTCATGATCTCGACCGGCACCGGCATCGCGCCCTTTGCCAGCCTGCTGCGCGATCCCGACACCTATGAGAAGTTCGACCAGGTCATCCTGACCCATACCTGCCGCGACAATGCCGAGCTCACCTATGGCCAGGAACTGGTGGCGGCACTCGAGAGCGATCCGCTGATCGGCGAGCTGACCGGCGGCCGCGTCACCCTCTACAATTCCACCACGCGCGAAGAGTCGGCGCGCATGGGCCGCATCACCGCGCTGATCGGCTCGGGCAAGTTCTACACCGACCTCGGCATCGACAAGCTCAATCCCGAGACCGACCGCATCATGATCTGCGGCTCGATGCACATGCTGAAGGACGTCAAGGAACTGGCCGAAAGCCTCGGCTTCCAGGAAGGTTCGCTCAGCCATCCCGCCAGCTTCGTCGTCGAGCGCGCCTTCGTCGGCTGAGCCGTAGCCGGGAGGCTTCAGCTCCCGCTCAAATCCGTTTTGACCATGCGGTCAAAAATCAGCTGATTTCGCGGCCTTTTTCCGCTATGAGCCTTTTGAGGACTCGTGGAGCACTGCTTCACGGGCTATCTTCGTGCGTGTCGCCCAAAGCTGTCGAGTGGTCTTGGGGAACGACGCGCACGAAGCATTAAGCGCAAGCCGCTGAATGGAAGGGCAGGAGATGAGCAGCACAATCCGCGACGCCGACCTCGGCGCGTCCAAGGTCACCTCGCTGCCGGCGCGCGCCGCCGCCAACACGCCCGTGCCGCAAGGCCATATTGCGCGCAATCCCGGCATGCGGCTCGATCTCGGCTTCCTGGAATCGGTGCGCAGCGTCAACCGTTCGGCGCTGGAGCGCCGCGTCGCGACGCTGACCAAGCGACGCTCGATCAAGGCCGACAACCAGGCGGCCTGGCTGCTGCGCGCCGTCGCCTGCATGGACCTGACGACGCTGAACTCCAATGACACCGACGAGCGGGTGCGCCGGCTCTGCGCCAAGGCGATCAACCCGTTCCGCCGCGATATCGTCGAGGGGCTGGGCATAGAAGGCGAAACCATCCGGCCGGCCGCGGTCTGCGTCTACCATCCCTTCGTCGCCACGGCCGTCGATGCGGTGCGCGGCACCGGCATCCATGTCGCTGCCGTGTCCACCGCCTTTCCGCACGGCCTGGCGCCATTGTCGACGCGCCTGCAGGAGATCGAGGCCTCGGTCCGCGACGGCGCCGACGAGATCGACGTCGTCATCCCGCGCGGCCTGGTCTATGGCGCGAAATGGCAGGAGCTGTTCAACGAGATCGTCGCCATGCGCGAGGCCTGCGGCGACGCGCATCTCAAGGTCATCCTTGGCACCGGCGACCTCGCCACGCTGCGCAACGTCATGCTGGCCTCGATGGTGGCGATGATGGCGGGCGCCGACTTCATCAAGACCTCGACCGGCAAGGAGAGCGTCAACGCCACGCTTCCCGTCGGCCTCGCCATGGTGCGCGCCATCCGCGCCTATTTCGAGGAGACCGGCTACCTCATCGGCTTCAAGCCGGCCGGCGGCATTTCCACCGCCAAGGTCTCGCTCGACTGGCTGGTGCTGATGAAGGAAGAGCTTGGGCGACCGTGGCTGGAGCCGGAGCTGTTCCGCTTCGGTGCGTCCAGCCTACTCACCGACATCGAGCGTCAGCTCGAGCATCATTTGACCGGGCACTATTCGGCCAACCATCGCCACGCGATGGCCTAGCCCGCGAAGTCGCCCGCCAAGAACCAAAAACCTCCTGCGGTAGGAGCGCCCCATGAACATTCTCGAACGCTATCACGCCATGGAGTACGGCCCGGCGCCGGAGGCGCGCAACGAGGCGGATGCCTGGCTCGCTGGCCGCGACTTCTCCAAGGCGCTGTTCATCGGCGGCGAGTGGAAGGCAGCCGCCGGCGGCAAGACCTTCGAGACCAGCGAGCCGTCCTTCGGCAAGCTGCTCGCCAAGCTTTCGGATGCCGGCGCCGCCGACATCGATGCGGCGGTCGCGGCCGCCACGAAGGCGCTGCCGAAATGGAGCGCCAGTTCGGGCTACCAGCGCGCCAAGGTGCTCTACGCCATCG
>NZ_RZOJ01000130.1:0-14062 GCF_003998845.1 Mesorhizobium sp. M4A.F.Ca.ET.022.05.2.1
GGTGTAGTTCCGTTCAGCCATGGTCGAAGCCCCCGGTCCCTGCTTGCGGTCCAGCACAGGCGACTTCCGCTTTGTTGAACACTTCACCGTTTGCCGACGAAAGATCGTCGGCAGGCTCGGCGCGCCGTTGCCACCCTGTTATGTTAGCAAGTCTAACAGGGTCTTCGCAAAAGCTCTACTACGATCCGCTAATTGAACGCAGCGCGCGGCCGCTTGCATGGTTAGCCGTTTGTTACTCAGGTTGTGCATTGTTAGCTCGCCCTTTCGTATTGGAATTACTGAATTTTCTCTATTTCAGCTGGGCCGAATGCACATGGCTCCGTCGTCACCCGCAGTCGCCAGGCCGCCCCTGGAACAGGCGTTGTACTCCACTGGCGGAACCAACAGGGACGCGGGCGAGTTCTTTACGGCATCCATGCCAGCACGAGATGAGGGGCAATCATGCGCACTGTTGTTTTGACGACCGGCCTTGCGGTTCTTCTCCTCGGCGGACCCGCCTTCGCGGCCGATGAAAGGCCGCTGCCGCCATCGAACGCCAAGAAGCTGTCGGAGATCATCGCCAAGGTCGAGCAACGTCCTGACTTCCGCTATGTGAAGGAGGTTGGCTGGGACAGCGGTGTCTACACCGTTACCTACTATACGACCGACAAGGCGAAGGTCGAAATCTCCTACGACCCGGTGACCGCAGAACCGAGCGAGACCAGATAGGACGCTGCGCCGCCACCATTCGACCATTCCGCACCGCGCACTCTCTGCGGATCGCGGCGGACCGGCGATGCCTGTCGTCGCCTCGCCTCCCCTTGCACAAAACCGGCTTTGATGGCTGACTGCTGCTCCACGGATGCGGGCACGGGGGTGCAGGGCAGTGGTAAAACACGTATTGAAGCGCGTCCTGATGATGCTTGCCGGCTATCTGGTGGCCGTTCTCGTCGGGCTGATCGCAGTAGCGGCGATCTATGGGATACTCAGTTCGCTGCCCAACGCGCCGGCCTATTTCGACCTCATGGGCATCAGCCCGATCGCCGTGCTGCTGGTGCCGCCGCTCGGCATGTTCGTCTACTTCCTGACGATCATCCTGACGTGGATGCAGACCCTCGCCTTCGCCTTGATCGCGGAGTTTTTCTCGTTGCGCAGCTTCCTGCTGCACATGGTCTTCGGCGCCATTGCGGCGGCCGCGGGTTTCACGCTGATCTGGCCGGACGCGCCTGAGAGTCCCGAGCGCTGGGCCGACACTGGGATCATCGCCGCCGCCGGCCTGGTCGCCGGCCTGATCTATTGGCTGATCGCCGGGCGCGACGCCGGCTTCAGACGCCCGCTCTTCGAGCGCGCCTGAGCTAGCTCGCCGGAGAGCGCACCGCCTCGGTCGCGTCCAGCGCCTGCATCAGCCTCGTGTCACGGTCGTAGACGTCGTTGAAATACTCGACATTGCCGGACATGTCGGGCCAGGCGGTGAAATAGGCGACATAGACAGGGATGGTGCGGGTCACCTTTTCGGTCGAATGACCGTGCTTCAACTTCTCGGCGATGTAGTCGACCGAGGTGCCGAGCACCGCCGCCGCCATGCCGCGCGGATCCTGCAAGCGCACGCAGCCATGGCTGAGCGCGCGCATGTCGCGCTCGAAGAAGGATTTCTGCGGCGTGTCATGCATGTAGATGGCGTGCTTGTTGGGGAACAGGATCTTCAGCTCACCCAACGCATTGGCCTCGCTCGGCTGCTGGCGCACGCTGTAGGGGATGTTGGCGCCGTAGGCGCCCCAATTGACCGCCGATGACGGCACGCGCCGCCCGCTCGAATCCGTCACTTCATAGCCGGCACGGTCGAGATAGCCCGGATCGTTGCGCAGCCTGGGCAGCATCTCGTTGACGATGATCGATTGCGGCACCCCCCAATAGGGATGGAAATCGACCTGTTCGATCTGGTCGTAGAAGAAAGCCGTCTGGTTGGTAACCTTGCCGACGACCGCGCGGGTTTTCAGCTTCTCCTCGCCATTGTCGATATAGGCGGCGGTGAAGGCCGGCTGGTTGATGAAGACACGCGGGCTGCCGAGATCGGACGGCAGCCAGCGCAACTCTTCCAGCGCGACCTCGACCTTGGTGATCTTGTCGGCCTTGGAAGTTCCGGCGAGCGACGCCCCCGTGCGCGGACCGATCACGCCGTCACCCTTCATGCCGGCCCGCTTCTGCACCGCCTTGATGACAGGCACCAGCTCGGGATCGTAGAGCTCGCTCTTGCCCAGCCTGGCAAGGACCTCGCCATAGTCGCCGCCCATCTCGTCATCTAGGTTGCGCGCGATCAGCGTCAGGAGCTTGGGCAGTTCGGGACTGCTCTCGCCTGGCTTCAGCAACAGCTTGGGGTCGACGACGATCTCGTTTTCCTCGCTGGCCTGCAGCGCTTCCAGCTCGACGCGCAGCGCCTGATACTCCGCGTTCTGCGGATGGCGCGATTCCAGATAGGTGCGAACCTCCTGCGTGTGCGCAAGCGTCTTCAGCACGCCGTCCATATCCAGTGGCTTGGCCGGGAAATCATAGTAGCCGGTCATCCGGTTGGGATCGACGCGGCCGCTCTGGGCATCATGGGCATAGCGCAGCACGCGCGCCGACAGCGCCATCTCGAAGCGGACGAGTTCCTTCAGGCGCTCGTCCGCGCTGGCCGAGGATGATGCGGCCGGAACGTCGACCGAGTAGTCGGCTGGCGTCAGGCCATAGCTCGCCGCCTCGCCTAGCACCCGCACCGCGTCCTGCGCACGGCTGTTGGGGGTGGTTCCGGTCACCCAGATGAAATCCGGATTGGCCGAGTAGTAGGCGATCAGCGCCTTGGCGATGTCGGGCTCAGCATAAAGTTCGTAGTCACCCAGTCCGGCGATCGCTTCGCGGAAGGCATCGCTGGCGACAGATGGCACGAAGGCGGCGTCCTGCGCCGCCACAGTCGCCGGCGCCGGCACCAACGCTGAAAAGTTGACGCGCACGAGACGGTCGGCCTTGTAGGTGTAGTAGGACGGGCTGCTGATCCTGGAGCCACCGCCGGCTGGCACCTTGCTGGGTCTCGGCTTGGGCGGCGGCGGGAATTCGCCTTGCGGGTTATGCCGGACGCCGCCACCGAACAGCATGTCGAACAGGCCTTGCGCGTTCGCCTGCGGGGCGCCGAGAGCCAGCGTCGCGGCAACCGCAAGCGGCATCACGCAGGCCGTGTTTCCGAAAATTTTCATGATCACCCGCTCCGGTTGTGAACCGGCTCCCGTTCCGCGCCGCTAGACGGTCACGCCCACCGCATGGCGGATGTAAGGCGCGATTATACCGATTCATACTGATTTCGTTAAGCTTCCATAAATTTCGGCGCCGCTGTTGCAGAACAGTTTCACAAGTTGGTGACAGTCTTGGGCGAAGCGGCTTCGGCCCATGGCGGTTGCATCAGGCGTCGGCGCCGGCGTTGGTGGTCCACATGGTGCTTGCGACGAATCGGCACTTCGTGCCCTGCCCGCCGGATGGCCACGTTGGCTGGCGCGCCAGGGTGGCGTGGCTAGCCATGGCCGGCACCAACGCCGCGTGACAAATGCCAGCCCTTGTGCTGGAAATCTGGTGGGCAAGCCACGGTCGGGAGGAATGCGCCGGTGAAAAAAGGCTATCGCGAGTTGCTCGACGAGGCGAACGCCGAGATCGAGGTGGTGTCGCCGGAGGAAGCGGCGGGGCTAATCGAGGACGAGGACACGATCTTCGTCGACCTGCGCGATCCGCGCGAGGTCGAGCGCGACGGCAAGATCCCCGGCGCCAGGCATGTCACGCGCGGCATGCTGGAATTCTGCACACCGCCTGGAAGGCGGCCGGACTGCCGGTCGAGCCGGGGCAGAAGAAGAAGGCCGACTGACAGCGCTTCAATGCATCAACGTCGAGTCGCGGTGCTCGGCCGCGAAGCGGACGGCGCGTTCGACCACGCCCTTGTCGGCGAGGATGCGGCGGTGGCCGAGCCCGTCGACCCAATGCAGGCTGACATGATCGCCGGCGCCGGCATAGCGCGTGGCATGGTCGGCAGAGACTTCGCGGTCGTCGGGCGCATGGATGACCAGCGTCGGCACCAGCGCTTCCGCGAGCTGGCGGTCGCCGGTGAATTCGCCGAGCGGTCGGCCGGAGAGTTTTTCGACGCGATCGGCCATGGCGACCTGCGAGCGCGGGCCGACATTGAGCATGCGGCTGAAGTCGGCGAAGATCGCCGGCAGTGAGCTCGGCGCCGCGATCAGCACCAAGCCTTCGGCCGCGATAGGCTGGATGCCCCTGACCGAACCGGCGACGGCGTTGGCGGCGACGGCGCCGCCGAAGGAATGGCCGACGATAACCTTGAACGGACCGAACCATTCGCCGGCGGCTCTTGCCGCCTCGACCGCGTTGACCATGTTCAGACGGCGGCCCTGCGATTGGCCGTGGCCCGGAAGGTCGAGCGAGACAACCTTGTAGCCGGCGCCGCGATATCCTTCGATCAGCGCGCGCATATATTCGGTGCGCGAACGCCAGCCATGGATGACGAGCACGGTGCCGGCCGGCGCCCTGCCCGGCTCGGGCCGGAATTCATGCACCATGACACAGCCCTTCTTCGTCTTCAGCCGATGATGCCGCGCCTCGGCCATGAAGGCCGTGGCCCGCTCGACAGCGCGGCGCTCGCCGTCGCTCAGCGCCTTGACGTTCGGCGTGCGGCAGAACAGTTCGAACGCGGCGCGACCGCTGAGGCGAGGCGCCACATGCTCGGCCGCGCCGAACACGCCCCGGATGACCTTCAGACCAAATGATGCCATAGTGTCGATCCATCCATTCGTTCAAGCATGAACATAATAGTTCAAACATGAACATTAAACAAGACCTGCCCTGGGACAACCCGCGCTTTCGCAACTGGGTCGCGGTGGCGCGCGCCTGCCATGTGGTGGAGCGCACGCTGGCGGTGAAACTGGCGCCGTTGGATCTCAAGCCGGCACAGCTCGACGTGCTGATGAACCTCTACCGCCATCCCGGCATGTCGCAGCATGAACTTGCCCGCAAGCTCTTGGTCGGGCGCTCCAACATCACCATGCTCTTGCCGCAGCTGGAGACCCGCGGCCTGCTGCGCCGCGAGGGCGACGAGAAGGACAAGCGCGTGCTCAGGCTAAGCCTGACCGTGGAAGGCGAAGCCCTGCTGATGCAGGCGCTAAAGGTTCACATGGCGCTGATCGAGAAGGCGATGAGCCAGTCGACTGCGGAGCAGTGCGACATGATCGGTGAGCAGATGCGCAAGATCGCCGATGTGCTGAAGGAAGCATAAGCGCCGGCGCACCGAGATGCAGGTCAGGATGCGCCGAAGATGATGGCCTCCGATAACCGGAGCGAAGCGTACTTAACGTGCGTGAGCACAGGAAGCGCAGGAGGCCGCCATTTGCACGCCAGCCTCACCTGAATCTACCACATCGTCTTCTTTGCCCGCTCGGGCCATTCCCTGTCGTAGGTTTCGCCGTCGATGTTTTTCCGGCTGGTGATTTCCAGTATTTGGCCGGGCGTCGGCAGCGCTTTCGGATCGACATGCTTCGCCGGGTTCCACAGCTCCGACCGGACGATGGCGCGGGCGCATTGGAAATAGACCGAATCGACGGCAATCACGGTGACCGAACGTGCAGGTTTGCCGTCGACGCTGAAGGAGGCGCAGAGCCCGGCGTCGGTGGTGATGTGAGCCCTGCCATTGACGCGCAGCGTGGTGCCCGATCCGGGCACCAGGAACAAGAGGCCGACGCGAGGGTCGCGGATGATGTTCTTCAGCGAATCGGCGCGGTTGTTGCCGCGGCGGTCAGGCATCATCAGCGTCTGTTGGTCGTGGATGCGCACGAAGCCGGCGAGATCGCCGCGCGGCGAGCAGTCGAGCCCCTCCGGCCCGGCGGTCGCCAGTGCCGCGAAGGGCGAGGCCTCGATGAAGGCGGCGTATTCGGGGATGATGTGGTCGAGTTCCTTGACGATCGAGGCTTCGCCTGGAGCCCCATAGAGCGCTTCGAGCTGTTCGACGGTTGTGACGACCGACATCTTTTTGTCTCCAAACCTTTACCGGCGCTACTCCACATCCATGACGCCTTGACGACAGTGCGGATGACACGGCCTAACGGTCGCGGCCGAGCCCCTTCTCCGCCAGCTCGGCGAGATAGGCGCTCCAGCGCGCCTCCTTCTCGTGACCCAGCGTGTGCAGGTAGTTCCACGTGAATATCCCAGTGTCGTGGAAATCGTCGAAGGTGATGCGCACCGCATAGTTGCCGACCGGCTCTATCTTGAGGATGGCGACATTGCGCTTGCCGGGGACGGTCACACGCTGCTCCGGCGAATGGCCCTGCACTTCCGCCGAGGGCGACAGCACGCGCAGCAGCTCGGCCGGCAATTCGAACGGCTGGTGGTCCGCAAAGGTGACGGTAAGCAGCTTGCGGTCCTTCGAGACCCGGAGTTCCTTCGGCGCGGTCATGCGGATCGTTCCTGCGTCGTTTCAACCCTTCCCTACGCTGCTTCGCCGCAGGCGAAAAGGCCATTGGAGCGCAGCCGACATGCAATGTCGGCCGGGGAATGTTACCAAAGATCGAGAGCGGCTATCTTGAATGAAGCAGCGGATCGTATCACATAGCCATATATAACGCTTGCAGCGCCGCTGCTCGAGGTCACGGGAAATGCTTGCAACATGGATATGATCGATCCCTTCGGTCGAACGATCAGCTATCTCAGGGTGTCGGTCACCGACCGCTGCGATTTCCGCTGCACCTATTGCATGGCCGAGGATATGACCTTCCTGCCCAAGAAGGATCTCCTGTCGCTGGAAGAGCTCGACCGGCTCTGCACCGTCTTCATCGAGAAGGGTGTGCGGAAACTGCGTCTCACCGGCGGCGAACCGCTGGTGCGCAAGAACATCATGCATCTGGTGCGCCAGTTGTCGCGCCATCTGAAGAGCGGCGCGCTGGAAGAACTGACGCTGACCACCAACGGCTCGCAGCTGTCGCGCTTTGCCGCGGAACTCGCCGATTGCGGGGTCAGGCGCATCAATGTCTCGCTGGACACGCTCGACGCCGACAAGTTCCACCAGATCACCCGCTGGGGCCATCTCGGCAAGGTCATGGAAGGCATCGACGCCGCGCAGGCGGCGGGGCTGAAGGTCAAGCTCAACGCCGTGGCGCTGAAGGATTTCAATGACCTGGAGCTGCCTGAGATGCTGCGCTGGGCGCATGGCCGCGGCATGGACCTCACCGTCATCGAAACCATGCCGATGGGCGAGATCGACGCCGACCGCACCGACCAGTATCTGCCGTTGTCCCTGCTCAGGGCCTCACTCGAGCGTCAGTTCACGCTGAACGACATCCCCTACAAGACCGGCGGGCCGGCCCGCTATGTCCATGTCGCCGAGACCGGCGGCAGGCTCGGCTTCATCACCCCGATGACGCATAATTTCTGCGAAAGCTGCAACCGCGTCAGGCTGACCTGCACCGGCACGCTCTATATGTGCCTCGGTCAGGAAGACGCCGCCGACTTGCGCGCGCCGTTGCGTGCGTCCGAAGGCAACGAACTGGTCTCCGCGGCAATCGACGAGGCGATCGGGCGCAAGCCCAAGGGCCATGACTTCATCATCGACCGCCGCACCAGCCGGCCGGCGGTGTCCCGGCATATGAGCGTCACCGGCGGCTGACCTTTTCCGCCATTTGAGGCAAGGATCGCCTCCGTCATTGGCTGGAGACTGGCTTGAAGCACCTTTTCCCGACCCTGGCCATCGCGGCGTTGAGCATCGCAGCGGCAGCCAGCGCCGCGCCGTTCACCTACACCAATCAGCGCTTTGGCACCGTCTGCACCTTTCCGGACGAGATCTTCAGCATTCGCGAGCCCGAGCCGGAGAATGGCGACGGGCAGCAATGGAGCGCGCCCGACGGAGCCAGCCTGATCTGCTCTGGCATCCTCAACGTCGATGACGACACGCCGAAAGGCTTTGTCTCCGCCGAGAAGGCCAGCGCCGAGCCAGGCTACAAGATCACCTACAGCAAGGCCGGCAAGGACTGGGCGGTGCTGTCCGGCATCAAGGACGGCAAGATCTTCTACGAGCGGCGCCTGTTCGGAAAGGACGGCGTCATCCGCACGGTCTGGATCGAGTATCCGCAAGCTCTGAAATCGAAATACGATCCGCTTGTTGGCGTCATTGCCGGAAGCCTCAAGGGGCCGTGAGCATTTTGCGCCACACCGCGAAATAATCCTCGCCCGCCAAAGGGCGGCCGATTTACCGACTCGATGTTCCAGCCTAGCCTTCCAGTGGACGTGATTTTTTCACTCACAGGGGGAATGCAACATGCGCAAATTCATTCTTGCTCTTGCAATGCTCGGCTTTGCGGCGGCACCGGCGGCGGCGCAGTCGATCGGCGGCAACTATACGGTCGCAGGCACCAATTTCGACGGCTCCGCCTATGGCGGCGAAGCGACTATCACGCTGACCAGCGAGACGACCTGCACCATCCATTGGGAAACCGGCGGTTCGTCGTCCGACGGCATCTGCATGCGCAACGACAATGCTTTCTCCGCCGGCTATGTGATGGGCAAAGAGATCGGCCTCGTCGTCTATAAGGTCGAGGGAGACGGCTCGCTGCACGGCCTCTGGACCATCGCCGGCAAGGAAGGAAGCGGCACCGAAGTGCTGACGCCGAAGTAAGTCCTTTCGCCTTCGCGCGGAACTTTGCGGGCCACGGCGAAAGGCTGTGGCCCAGTGCTTTGACGTTGCTGTTTTGCGGCTCGCTGATAGAGGCTGATCCAAAGCACAACCGGTGACGCCTTTGCCCCTTTCGCCAAATCTGCGCGGCGCGCTATTCATGATGGTGGCCATGGTCGGCTTTACCCTCAACGACGCGATCACCAAATTCTCCTCCGAATCGATGAACATGGCGCAGGTCATGCTGATCCGGGGGGCCTTCGCCTCGCTGTTCGTCGGCCTGCTTGCCTGGCAGCGCGGCGCGCTGGCCGCACCGCGCTCGATGCTGCAGCCGATGGTGGCGATGCGCGTGGCCGGCGAAGCCGGCGCAACGGTCTCGTTCCTGGTCGCGCTGGCGCATCTGCCGATCGCCAATGTCTCGGCTGTGCTGCAGGCGCTGCCGCTGGCGGTTACGATGGGCGCGGCGCTGTTCTTCAACGAAGGCGTCGGCTGGCGGCGCTGGCTGGCGATAGCGGTCGGTTTTGCCGGCGTGCTGGTCATCGTGCGGCCGGGCTTCGAAGGCTTCAGCGTCTATTCGCTGCTGGCGCTGACGAGCGTCGCCTGCTGCGCGGTGCGCGATCTCGCCACAAGGCGCATCCCGCAGGCGATCCCGACGCTGTTGGTGTCGACCGCCACGGCACTGGCCATGACAGTGCTGGGCGCTGCGCTGCTTGCGCCGATGGGCGGCTGGACGCCGATGAGCGGCAAGGCCACGGCGCTGCTGGCGCTGGCGGCAGTGCTGGTGCTGATCGGCTACCAATTTATCATCATGGCGATGCGCTCCGGCGACATCTCCTTCATTGCGCCGTTCCGCTACACCGCCCTGCTCTGGTCGATCCTGCTCGGCCTCGTCATCTTCGGCGATGTCCCCGACCTGCCGATGATCGTCGGCGCCGCCATCATCGTCGGCTCCGGCCTCTACGCGCTCTACCGCGAGCGCATCGTCGGCCGACGGCAGACCGCCGCCGAAAGCGCTGGACCTGACATGGCGCCGGACGGCATATAGGCCAGCCCCAAGGATCGCCGAGACTTTGCGATCCGGCAGCTAGAAGACAGCGCACGATGGACCAGAACATAGCGGGCATCATCCTGGCCGGCGGCCAGTCACGGCGCATGGGCGGCGGCGACAAGACCCTGCTTGTGCTCGGCGGCCGCAGCCTGCTCGACCACGTCGTGGCGCGCCTCGTTCCACAGGTCGGGCCGCTGGCGCTGAGCGCCAACGGCGATCCGGCGCGCTTCGCCCGGTTCGGGCTGCCGGTGCTTGCCGATACGGTGGAAGGCCACGCCGGGCCGCTTGCCGGGATACTGACCGGCATCGAGTGGGCGTCGATCGCCTGCGATGCCGTCGTCACTGTCGCCGGCGACACGCCTTTTTTCCCGAAAGATCTGATCGAGCGGCTGGCTACGGCCGCCGCCACAAAGCCCGGAGCGATCACTGTCGCCAGCTCCGGCGGCAGGCGGCATCCGACATTTGCGCTCTGGCCGCTTGGCCTGCATGACGCCTTGCGCCGGTTCCTGGTCGACGAGGACAACCGGCGGGTCTCCGCCTTCATCGACCGGCACGACGTCGTCGACGTGGAGTTTCCAATGATGGCGTCGGGCGGGCAGCAGATCGACCCGTTCTTCAACATCAACATGCCGGACGATCTTGCGATCGCCGAGCGACTGCTGCAGAGCATCGAGGAATGAACAGGCGCGTTTTTGGCATCACCGGCTGGAAGAACTCCGGCAAGACGACACTGACCGAGAAGCTGGTCGCCGAATTGGTGCGGCGCGGCTGGACGGTCTCGACGGTCAAGCACGCCCATCATGATTTCGACATCGACAAGCCTGGCGCGGACTCCTTTCGCCACCGCGAGGCCGGCGCCACCGAGGTCGCGGTCGTATCGGGCCGACGCTGGGCGCTGATGCACGAATTGCGCGATGAGGATGAGCCGACGCTGGAGGCGATCCTGGCGCGGCTGGCGCTATCCGACATCGTGCTGGTCGAAGGCTACAAGCGCGAGGCGCACAAGAAGATCGAGACGCGCCGCCTTGAGGCCAAGGACAGGACGCCGCTGTCAGTCAATGATCCAAACATCGTCGCCATCGCCGCGGACTTCGCTGCCGAAGGCGGGAGCCTGCCGGTCTTCGATCTCGACGACGTCAAATCGATAGCCGACTTCGTCGAAAGCGTCTCGGGCTTGGGGCGCTGAGCGCGCCGGCGAAACAGCTTTCAGCCGCCGCTAAACTTGTTCCCGACCTCTAACCTTGCGTCATCTTTGGCCGGGAATGCAAATCCCCAGAGCCATTGTTTTGCAGTTGCTTTTTTCGGGGAAAGAGTGGGAGTATCGCCACCAGCGGGCGGTCAAAAGCACCGCTCACAGAGCCGCATGGAACAGCGGCCGGATACATGAGAGGATTATCATGCGTATTGCACTGCGTATTGCGCTCGCCGCTTCGGCCGCGCTGCTGACGCTTGGCGTTGCCCAGGCTCAGGAAAAGACCCTGCGAATCGGCACTGAAGGCGCCTATCCGCCCTTCAACAATCTGACCGCCGACGGCCAGCTCGTTGGTTTCGACGTCGATATCGCCAAGGCGCTCTGCGACGAGATGAAGGTCAAGTGCACCTTCGTCGCCCAGGACTGGGACGGCATCATCCCGGCGCTGCAGGCCGGCAAGTTCGACGCCATCATCGCCTCGATGTCGATCACGCCCGAGCGCGCCGAAAAGGTCGATTTCACCCACAAATACTACAACACACCGCCGGCGATCGTCGCGCCGAAAGACAGCGACATCAAGGGCGTGAACAAGGAAGACCTGGCCGGCAAGACGATCGGCGTGCAGGCCGCGACCACGCATTTCAACTACGCGAGCAAGACTTACACCGACAGCACGGTCAAGCCCTATCCGACCGCGCAGGAATACCAGCTCGATCTCGCCAATGGCCGCCTCGATGCCGCTAATGACGACATCGTCGTGCTGCAGCAGTGGCTGGATTCGCCTGACGGCGCCTGCTGCAAGCTGGTCGGGGCGATCAAGCCGGTGGTCGAGATCCATGGTCCGGGCGCCGGCATTGCCGTGCGCAAGGGCGAGACCGACCTGGTCAACAAGTTCAATGCCGCGATCGACGCCATTCGGGCCAACGGAAAATACAAGGAAATCAACGACAAGTACTTCAAGTTCGACGTCTACGGCGGCGATTCCTGATCCGCCAGGGTTGACGACAGGAACGGCGGGATTTTTCCCCCGTTCCTGCAAATGCAGGTCGGGCGCGAGGGGTGCTGCGGCATGGCTCTCAAAAGAGCGAATGTGGGAGAATAGGCGAGCGGATGCTGAGCGTATGGACGCTTCTCAGTTGGGGACCCGATGGCTGGCTTGACGACATCGTCTCTGGTGCTGCTGTCACGGTTCTTCTGGCCCTCGCAACGCTTCCAATCGGATTGACGATCGGCTTTTTTGTAGCGCTGGGAAAACAATCCGAGGAACCCTCGCTGCGCATTGCCGCCAACATCTACACGACGATCTTCCGTGGATTGCCCGAACTGGTGACGCTGTTTCTGTTTTTTTTCGGCGGCCCGCTGATCCTGCAATATCTCATCAGACTGGTAAGGCCCGAGGCGACAATCGATGTTAACGCCTTCGTCGCTGGCATGATCGTGCTTGCCATCATCTTTTCGGCTTACGCCAGCGAGGTTTTCCTTTCAGCGTTCCGGGCCATCCCAAAGGGCCAATATGAGGGTGGCTACGCAGTTGGCCTTTCATACGGGCAAACGATGCGCAAAGTGATTTTGCCGCAACTGGTTCGCATCGCCTTTCCGGGCCTGGAGAATTGCTGGCTGAGCCTGCTCAAGGACACGTCGCTGGTGTCAGTGGTCGGTTTGGCAGAAACGCTCCGTCAAGCTGGCGTGGCCGCACGCGTCACCAAACACACATTCCTGTTCTTCAGTGTGGCCGCCGTGGTATTTCTTATCTTGGCGGTCATTTCATCCCTCGCCACCGGCGCCATACAGCGCTCGCTTGCCCAGCGGGAGGTACGGCGATGAGCGTTGCGGCCGACGCCAAAAGCGTTGTGGAACGGCCTCCCCCGCGAGCACGTGGCTGGCCGCGCTCCCGAATTGTCGGCTACGTGCTGATAGGCCTCTGGATTGCCGCTGGCGGCGGCATTGTCGCCTATCTGGCTCTCGCCTGGAACAGCGAACTCTTTGCCAAGTACGGCCCTAGCTACCTACAAGGGCTGGGTGTGACGCTTTCGCTGGTTGGCATTTCGATTGTCCTTGGCGCCATACTGTCACTTCCGGTCGCCTATGCGCGCATGTCGAAGAACCGCATCCTGTCCGGTCTTGCCTATTGTTACGTCTATTTCTTTCGCGGAACGCCGCTGCTCGTGCAGACCTTTCTGGTCTATTACGGGGTCGGCTCGTTCAAACCACAACTCGAAATGGTTGGGCTGTGGGGCTTTTTCCGTGAGGCGTTCAACTGTGGCGTCTTTGCATTTGCCCTCAACACGGCCGCCTATCAGGCCGAAATCCTGCGCGGCGCCATCGAAAGCGTGCCGAAAGGCCAATGGGAGGGTGCTGCTTCACTCGGCCTGCACAAATTGCAGACGTTGTGGAAGATCATCCTGCCGCAGGCAATGGTGGTCGCGCTGCGGCCGTATGGCAACGAGCTTATCCTGATGATCAAAGCGTCCGCGATCGTCGCCATCATCACCGTGTACGACCTGATGGGCATGGCAAAACTGACCTACTCCCGCACCTTCGATATTCAGGCCTATATCTGGGTCGCCGTCGTGTATCTGGTGATGGTCGAGGTGCTGCGTCACGCGATCGAATGGATCGAACGCCGGATCACCATTCACCTTAAGCGCTGACCGAAACCGCCTTTCTGCACCAGTCGTTGGAGCGTCCCCGCGTCTTGACGTATTCGCCGCATGGCCTAGAGCTTGCGCCAGCAAAATCTGGTTCCCGTTTGGAAGGCAAGCCCATGGCATTGGTGGCATTTCTCGGTCTTGGCGTCATGGGTTATCCGATGGCCGGGCACCTCAGGAGCAAGGGCGGCCACGACGTCACCGTCTACAACCGCACTGTTGCCAAGGCCGTGCAATGGGTCGGCCAGCATGGCGGCCACTTCGCGGCGACGCCGGCGGAAGCCGCCGAAGGCAAGGACTTCGTCTTCTCCTGCGTCGGCAATGACGACGATCTACGCTCGGTGACGATTGGCGCCGACGGCGCTTTCCAATCGATGAAGAAGGGCGCGGTCTATATCGACAACACCACTGCCTCCGCCGAAGTCGCCCGCGAGCTTTCGGAGAAGGCGCAGGCGCTCGGGTTCTCCTTCCTCGATGCGCCGGTTTCCGGCGGCCAGGCCGGCGCTGAGAAC